>JAJFMC010000410.1 GCA_021772365.1 Chlamydiota bacterium | reverse complement strand
TTGATTGCTACTACAGCCCCTACTTATAGAGAAACTTTTTAGGTGTTTTTTACAGGATGGGCAGGATTAATAGGATAAAAATAGTGTCGATCAGCACTTTTTTTTCCTATTCATCCTACCTATCCTGTAAAAAGCTAAAAGATTTAGTATAAAAACACTTCTGATAAGGGGATGTCAGTAGGTTCTGCTGGAATTAATTCTTTACTGAACTGTTCTTTGTAACCTACCCCAAGGAACACTGTTTCAACCGGAAAATGAGCTAGAAACCGATCATAAAATCCGCCCCCATATCCTATTCGGTGGTTGTTTATATCAAATCCAATCGCAGGAACAATAACAAGGGAAATGTTCGTTAAACAAATTTCCTCACAATTGTGAGGATTGGGTTCCATGATTCCCCATTTGTTTTTAACAAGGTCATTATCAAGATCTGTAACAAGATAAACCTTCATTTCATGACCCACCACCCTCGGTAAAGCCAGCTTATTTCCTTGCGCAAGTTGTCTATTAATTTGCTGCATGCAAAACTCATCATCAAAACTGAAGTAGGATACAACAATTGAATGCTTCTTCAAGCTTTCTTCAAGATGTGTATATGCCTGATGAGAGGCATGAGCACGGCGACTTTCAGGTACATCTGCACGTGATTTTTTCAAAAGCTCACGAAGCAATTGTTTTTTGATTTTTTGGTCAAGGTTCATGCTGATGGGATTCCCTTGATATACTGTATTTTTCTTAGGTAATTCCCTTCAGAATCAAAAAATGTCGCCGTTCCATTCCCATCTCTAACCTTAGAAATAGGAAGCTTTTGTCCTTTTTTAAAATATTTACCGCTCTTCAATGAATCATTTTCGTATTCTTCGATCATCATCAAACTTCCATCTTCAAACCAAGCTGTCAGAAGGCCATTCTTTTGGTTTTTACTGATTTCTCTTTGACTCTCTTGTTTTCCGTTAGGATACCACGTTTTAACACCGCCTTGAACACTCCCTTGGTACCAATTCACCGATAGCTTTGGCAATGGTGCATTTTGGTATTTCTTTATCTCGTAATACTCAATTTCCTCTCCGTGCTTTACGCCATCTTTCACATGATAACTGTTATGGAGAGCACCATTATTAGAAAAAACTTGAACCTCTCCATCAAGTTCACCATGATGGTATTCGTGTAATTCTACCACTTTCCTTCTTCCAAACAGTGCTCGATAGCCTTCTCCATCCTTAATGCTCGCTATGCGATGCCCATTCAAATCGTCATACACACCATCGTTCAATTTTCCGTGATGGTAAGTCTCTTGAGCAGCAATTTGTCCGTTTTCCCAATACCGAATGGATACTCCGTTTTTCTCTCCACCTCGATACTCATTGGTCTGTAGTAGATCCCCATTCTCTAAATATATTTCTTCTGTCCCTTGAATAACTCCTCTACCAAAGGATATACGTTTCCAAACATTTCCATTGGGATGGTAATAGACCGTATCCCCTTCGAGGATTCCTTTTCCATACAATACATCCGCTTCTAGACATCCATCGCTATCCCACGCCTTACATAATCCATCAAACACCCATGTTTTTTCATGCGAAGGACCAACATCTCCAACTCCACCGATAACCATCGCGTCAACTTTCAGTTGTCCATTCTCATACCATTCGTCATACTTTCCAAAGGCTCTGTTATTGACAATATCAAGGTATTGCCTAATCTGGCCGTTATCATGATACGTCGTAATAGTCGCTTTGATGTCGCCATTGGGCATGCGATTGTATATGCGCATGACCTTCTGATAGGGCTGTGGTGAAACGAAATTCACTTTTTCATACTGCTCCAACCGATCCTTATTACTGATGGTCTCAGATAGTCCGTTTCTATCGATAATGTGAATACTCGTTAACTTTTTCTTGTAGATATATTCAGGCCTTTTGACACACCCGGATAGAACCATGATGCTAGCAATTCCTAACCATAAATATTTTGTATATTTGACGAACATCACAAGTACTCACGTTTTAAAAGTTTCATGTTATGGCTATATATTTCGTTCTCATTAGCCTGTTTTTTTTTATCCAATTTAAAGTCTAAAACAATCATCTGAGGACGATTGGGACCTGGTTTGTAGGGACCGATTTTTACACCTTCCACACGTGCAAGTATTTTACGAATATCTTCAATGTTCACTTCAACGGGGTGTGAGAGGGTTTCTGTCGTCTCTTGATAGAGAGGATAAGACTGTACAACCCCTTCGGTAAATACAAGGCTATTGCTTGGCCCTGTGAGAAACTCGAGTCTATTTGTAATATTTGTATCGCCGGTAAAATTTTTGTGGTTAACAATCTTCTGTAAAGCCTCAATCTCTGGCTCTAAAAACGACAGTGTCTCAAGATACTTATCGATATAAAAATGATCGGCGTCTTTATAGTGATCGATGACAGCCATATTTATCGACTGCTTCCTTTTATAAGCCTCAGACTTGTCTTCTACCAACTGAATCATACGCCCTAACCTGTCAACTGTATTCAGTTCTCCCCACAGTGAAAATAAGACATAAAATACCGGTATCACACCGATGATCATGACATACATAATAAGTCTATTTTTCGGTATT
>JAJFMC010000409.1 GCA_021772365.1 Chlamydiota bacterium | reverse complement strand
TTTATCGAAATGTTCCCCTTATTCCAAGACACCGCTCGAGGACTAGTCGATATAAAAATTGCTCACAGCTGGGGGGAAGCAAAATGAGGGCAAACTACTTTGAACGACGGAAGCAGTTTGAAATTTTGCACAGTAGTCGCTACCAACCGTTGAATTTAGGCAATGAAAAAACAAAAGAAGAGTTTAACAATTTAATCAACACAATCCTAAACACCAAAAATGTGAGGAAAGATGGAAAAACTAAAATTACCCGAAGGGGAGAACAAGCTCTCGTTACGTTTCAAATCGGAGCGATTAACGAATGAGGCTGGTGACTCAAAACTGCGAGCTGTTCCAGAGGTACCAGATGAAATGGGAGATGCCTACCTGGAGACCGTATCGGAAATAACAGGCGCGCTTAATGAGATGCTAGGACAGCAACTGATTCATCAAGCCATCAACGCTTCACCTGGTGCAAATGAAATTGATGTCGAGGCAGAAGCCGTATCCGCAGCTTTGGGTGAAATGCAGCCAAAAGATGCTGCTGAGGGAATGCTTGTGACCCAAATGGTTGCCCTTCACAACCAGATGATGTACTACATGAGACGGTCTATTGAGGACCAGTGGGAAACAGAGGAATCTCTTTCTCGCTTTCTAAAGCTTAACCGACAATTTCTGGCATGCCTACAAGGATTACTCAAATACCGCAATAGGGGTCAACAAAATGTCATCGTTCAGAACGTCAACGTTGGACCTGATGGAAAAGCCATCGTTGGGTGTAGCCAATCACCCCCTCGGTAAAAAAAAGGAGGTACAACCCCATGAGCCATCTCCTAAAAACCCTCCCGAGATGTGGAGCTAAAACAAGAAAAGGTAACCCCTGCCAGCAAGTTGCTATGGCCAACGGGCGTTGTTATCTCCATGGCGGTAAAAGCACTGGGCCTAGAACCCCTGAAGGGTTAGAAAGAATAAGACAATCCAAAATCAAGCACGGGTACTACTCACAAGAACGCATTACTGAGAGAAGAGCCTTTCGCCAGGAAATTGACGAGACGAAGAAACTCTTAGGCGATATTCTAGGCACCGTTTCTGATTAAGAATCGTGGGTCAAGAGTTCCGAATCATCTACCTCAATAGCAATGTTTTTAAAATTTGAAGAACTGACGACCTTTCGTCCACTTTTCTCTTCTAATTCCTTGCGAGCATTACCTGCTATTTTACCACCAGCTCTCGCAGCATCTCGATTCTCCTCAAAGCCTTGAGCATCCTTTTGCACTGCAATTTCAGTGGTAGAGGCTTCGCCCAGCATGCTAAAGATAAGCTCTAAGTCGGTCATGTGGTCGCGAAGATTTTCTTTCTTTAGGTGTTTCAGCTTTTTATGCTCTGAGGGTTTTACCCCAAATGTCGCTTCGGAAATTTCTGCCGTCAAAATTGCATAATCCTTCTGCTCTTTGATGCCTCTTTTTTCCCATTCATTGGTAAGCTCTTCGCGAATCGCAATGCCCCGCATCCTCTTTTCAATCCAATCATCGGGATAGCCTTTTGCTTTATAGAGTGCGCGTGTTCGCTTAGTGGCAAGTTCGGGATCCTCGATTTCCTGAATCCTCTCGTATCCAACCTTGGCTAACCAGCGCTTGAAGGGCTCAGCCTTTGGAGAAGGAATGGATTGGATGATGCGAAATACTGTTTCAGTATTTGCCGTATCTGTTTCCCTCATTTTTCCGTCTGTAGCCTCCATTTTCAACTGTACGATTTTTTCGTACAGTTGGTCAAACCCTTCATCTTCAGACAGTTTTGACTTAAGGTCAGACCAATAGCGCCTAGGATTAGCACTGTCTGTAAGTACTGAAATGATGTCGATAATGGAAAAATACCATTCATCATTGAAAATAGTCTTACGTATTTCTTTCCCTTTAAAAACGGCTATTTTAGAACTTTTATCAATCTCATTTTTCATTTTAAATCCTCTGTCTCAAAATCTTCGGGGAATAATGCTTCTTCCTTGGTCACTTTCCCCTCAGTTATTTCTTCGATTTTTTTAGCGAGTGGAACACTTGGACGTCTACTACCATTGAGAATGTGCTGTAGGTGCCCTCTTGAAATGCCAAGCTGCTCTGCAAAAACAGTCCTACTTAACTTCTTTCGAAAGAGATACTCATCTAATTTCATCAGGAAAACTCCACTACATATGAAAAAGCCAAGGATAGCATAGTAATCATAATTTTTACAAACGTAACATCTATGATCACCATTAATCTTGACATAATTGATGACATGTGTCATCATATTGATGATTTCCAACCAAAAATAGGAGATATGAAAATGCAAGAGCTTGTGACAGAGTCTACCAAAGACCTAAAGATCAAGATGACACTCATCAAAAGAACTCTTTGTAAGAATGCTTCCGACGATGAGCTACAACTATTTATCCACGCCTGCAAAAGGACGGGACTGGATCCCTTCATGAGGCAAATCTTTGCAGTGAAGCGATGGGATTCCGCACTGAAAAGAGAAGTCATGACAATTCAAACGGGGATCGATGGTTATCGCCTCATCGCCGATAGAACAGGTCGATATGCACCAGGTCGTGATATTGAATTTGGTTACGATAAAAACGACAACCTAAAGTGGGCAAAAGCCTTCGTCAAGAAAATGACACCCGATGGTCAGTGGCATGAGATTACTGCTACTGCCTTCTGGAATGAATATGTCCAAACAACCAGAGAGGGAAAACCTACAGTTTTTTGGCATCACAAAGGACATATCATGCTTGGCAAATGTGCAGAAGCACTCGCCCTACGAAAAGCATTTCCCGCGGAACTATCGGGAATCTACACCAAAGAGGAAATGTCTCAGGAAATGGCAGCAGTGGAAGTCAAACAAAAATTGAATGTAATAAGCGATACAGAAGCTCAAGTGCTAGAGGAGCAACTTTCTGAGATGGAAGAATTCCGTTCCCAGCTCCTGTCGAGATTAAATCGAGCTTTCGGCTGTGAATCTTTCTCAGAGCTTCCTAGAGAGCAACTACAAAATGTTAAAAAAGTCATTGAAGACCAACAAAATAAGGAGTAACAATTATGAAACACCTACAGCAAAACACATATGAATGGCTGGAATTCCGACGCAGCAAGATTGGGTCAAGTGATGCTCCTATTATCATGGGAAAATCCCCTTGGAAAACACCCTATCAATTATGGGAAGAGAAAATGGGAATAAAAGATTCCTGTTTCGAGTCACAAGCAATGAGACGCGGTAAAGACCTGGAGCCAGTGGCTCGCAAGGCATTTGAAGCACAAACTGGACTCGTCATGTGGCCTGATGTCCTTACACACATTGAGCATGATTTTATCATTGCAAGCATGGACGGTATCACAATGGATGGAGAGCAAGCCGTCGAAATCAAATGCCCTGGTGAAAAGACCCATGCTATGGCACTTCAGGGCATAATCCCCGAGCACTATCAAATACAGATGCAACACCAATTGGCTGTTACAGGTCTAAAGAAGATGTTCTACTACAGTTTTGATGGCACCCAAGGAGTCCTTCTTGAGTTAGACCGTGATGAACAACTCATCCAAGAACTCGTTCAAAAGGAAGTTGAATTCTACAGGTGTATGCAAGAAAACGACCCTCCAATCAATGAACGCACTGATGAGCCTTGGTTAAGATATGCTGAAAAGTGGAAGAGTAACCGAGGTAGTTTAAGCCCTATCAGTAAGAAAAAGAAAAATTTATCATAGCTGAGATTTCCCTCTATGCTCTTCAAAAAGAGAAAGGGAAAAGGGCTTTTAGAAGCAAGCAGCTAATAAAAAAGCTTGAAACCTTACTATAGACGGCCTGAAGTACATCCAATCCAAAGGTTTTCCAGTTCTTCTTCAGGGTATGGTGTTTGCTTACTTTTATCTCTAAGCATTTTAAAAAAAGTATTCATTCTCAAAGCAAGCGGAGCATAACGCCTAACTACCGATGAAAGGTATGGAGTAAGGGCCTCTGGTAATAATAGAGGTGTATTTCCATTAGCATATTCCTTCAAGACCTCTTCACTTTGCTCCTTTCCAAAGCATCTAGAAATGATCCAATTAGTCAACGCCGTTGCTACATAACAACGGTCATAGTTTTGATGGTGTTGGAAAAATTGAAGCTCTTCATTTGAAAGAGCAAATTGCAAGCTTGTAGTAAGACCAAAATCAGAAAAATAGATTTGCTGACCATCTGTCAAAATATTATGAAAGTGAGCGTCAAAATGTAACATCCCATTTGCATTCATAAAAAATGTTGTTTCCAGGAGTTTACTTTCAACCATCTCAATTGCCGTGTCAATTGCATTTGAGCCTTCGGCTAGTTGTGTAGTAAGCCATTTATTAAGCGTCATCGGATAATATTCGATAAATAAAGCAATATAGGCGGGTGCATTATGATTTGCTCTAACCCTTTCGCCTATTTCCTGTGAACCGTCCCAATATTCAACATATTTTTTCCACTCCTCCTCGTCAAGAGGCTCATTTCCTTCAGAATTTTCGAAAATGCGTCAATGATAGACTAATGGAAAGTTTTGTGTTTTGTTAGTGAGGACACAGTTGGTGCTCATCATATGAGCAGATACTTCTCTCCAAACATTGAAACCTGCTGACCCCACACCATATTGGTAATAGAGGGGCAATTTAAATAGGTTTGCCGTGGAATTCAAATTGTCAGCGTTTCCTTCTAATGAATTTAAAGGAACTTTTTTTACAAATACAGGTATTCCGTTTATCTGCAATTTTACGGATTTTCCATAACCAGAATGTAGAGGTTCTCCTTCTGAAAGCAAGGTTGTAATCTCTTCATTGCTTAATGTTTCTAGATGTTTAGAAAGAAAAGTATACCGTATTTGGCGGACGTTATTTTCACTTTCAATGGTTTGGAGGTTAAAAGATTCAGAGGCGAAGATGTTGCTGACTAAAAGAATGACACCCGTAAAGCAAATTATAAATTTATTCATACCGTTCATAGGCTTTCCTTTCTTTCGGGATTCTGACTCTAACCTCAGATTCAAGCCAAGATTGTATATGAAATGTTACTAATAATCAATATATTATGGATTAATTGAAAAATACAATGGTTTAAAAAGCACATTAGGCAATTGCTCCAGTAAACTTTAAAACCCAATCACATTTAGAGAGAAATCTGAATAACTACACGTCAATCCACTAATGAAAATAAAAACTTTAGCATTTTTTTTGAAGCTATCCTCATCAAAAAATGACTGCCCCTAATTAAAACCATCCGTTTGTCTCTGGATGTTTTCTGTCATATCTCATATAATTATTGAGCTTAAGATATGGGCTATTTCATGCGTATTAGATTGAAATCAATTTTACTAGGGCTATTTTCAATGGGGTCCCTTATGGGAGAGCAAGATTACCGTGAAGTTACACGCCAAAGTTATGACCAAACGGCTCACGAATACCAAGAAAACACTTTAAAGCTGCAGCCAGAGGTGAAAGCAAAAGCTTTCTTGTCATATCTTGCTCCTGAATCTAAAATTCTCGATTTAGGCTGTGGACCTGGAAGAGACTCCAAGTTTTTTGTAGATAAAGGGTATGAAGTTATCGGAGTCGATATTTCCCCTCAAATGATTGCCATAGCACGGAATTCTGTACCTCAAGCCAATTTTCTCGTTAGCGATATTGAAAGTTTGAAATTGAACGATGAATCCATTGATGCCATCTGGGCATCTGCTTCACTACTGCATGTCTCAAAAAAGGCAATGTCAGGCGTATTAGAAAACCTATATCGCACTTTAAAACCTGAGGGTATTTTCTATGTCTCTATGAAAAAAGGTAGTGGAGAAGAGCTACAAGCGGACGATCGTTATGGCGGAGTTGAAAAATTTTGGAATTATGTTAGTGAAGATGAATTGACACAGCTATTAGTTGAACAAGGGTTTCAGATTTTAGAGACAGATACCCACCAAAAGTCCACTTCTTACCAAACTCATCCCTGGATTTCGGTCAGATGTAAAAAAAAAGGGCCGTTATGACCAAAGAACGAAAAAACATAGAGGTCGTACCCTATGATCCAACCTGGGCTAATTGGTTTCAAGATGAAGCTGAAAAAATAAAAGTGGCTTTAGGTGCTAATTGTTTGGCACTACATCATGTTGGTTCAACTTCAATTCCTGGTTTAGCTGCAAAGCCCAGAATCGATATTATAGCTGAGGTTACTGAACCTGAGAAATCAATTACACAACTTGAACCCCTTGGTTATGAATATCGAGGTGAATGGAATATCCCCATGAAATACGGCTTTAGAAAGCGAGGGGGTACTGAAGTTAATCTACACGTATTTGGAAAAAATCATCCCGAGATAGAGGTTAATCTCTGCTTTCGCGATTATCTAAGAAACCATCCTGAAGTTCGTGATGAATATGCACAACTAAAGCTCGAACTTTTAAAAGATGAATCTTCTTTCGAGAAAAACAACTCCATGTTTGCAGGCTATTCTCTTGGAAAAGGCAATTTCATACATCAGGTTCTCAAAAAGACTGGGTTGAATCGGCTACGCTTTGTTTTTTGCACACATATTAACGAATGGGATGCTGCAAAAAACTTTCGACAAAAGTATTTTTTCGACAAAGTTCCAATTAAGGATCCTTATGAGTGGACATTCAATCACAAGGATCATATTCACTTCATCCTCTACGAAGGCGTCGACATCATCGGTTATGCCCACATCCAACTATGGCCCGAATCAAGAGCTGCCGTGCGCATTATTGTTGTAGATGACAATAAACGCGGCCGTGGATTTGGTGGTCAATTCTTAAATTGGATTGAGGTTTGGCTTGAGGCGAAAGGATACAAAAGTATCCATACAGAATCATCCCCTGATGCAGTGCGGTTTTATAAAAATCAGGCCTATACAGAAATGCCTTTTAATGACCCTCACGGATATGAAGGAGACGAAAGAGACACGCCAATGGGGAAAATTCTAGAATCTCCACCTTCTGGAGGTTCTTAAATGTCTCAGAACAAGATGCATATAGATGAAGTAGATATTAACCCTGAGCTTATCAAGAACCTACTGCAAGAGCAATTTCCTAAGTGGGAAAATCAACCCCTACAACTCATGCGTCCTGAAGGAACCGATAACGCTATGTATCGGCTTGGAAACGATAAGCTTATCCGTCTTCCAAGAACAGAAGGTTCATCGTTAAACATCGAAAAAGAACTGACTTGGCTTCCTAAACTGGGACCGAAGCTCCCAATTGCAATCCCGAGCATTATTGGCAAAGGTATAGCGAATAAAAACTATCCTTTCCCGTGGCTTATCTGCGAGTGGCTGGAAGGATCAAACCCTGACCAAGAAGGTATGATAGATGAACAAAAAGCAGCAACAGATTTAGCCTTCAATGACCTCAGATGTAAGCCCTCTAACTACGCGCATACTAAGTGGCGTTAAGTCTTTTAATGTCATACCCCCATCTTTTGAAAGGTCATCCATGCGGCAACCAAGTACCACAAGACACTTTTGATCACCCAGTTGAATCGAAGCATAAATTACTAACATCCAATTACCTGTTTGAATATCTAGATGATGTAGCTTGTAATACCCAACCTTCTGCATCCATCGCTTAATCGTCGAACACGATGGAGCAGAGTAACCTTGAAGTTCCGGTAGTTCCACAAATGTGATTTTAAGGTTTTTTGTAGCTGTTTTAAAAGGAGAAGACCCTGAGATGACCAATCGAAGGCATAGCCAGATTACTGAGATGGAGTACCAACTACCCGGGCACTTTTTGTGTTTGTCTAAGTTTACTTATTCTTTTTTTTAGTTCTTGAAATTCCCTCAAAAATTGATCTCGCTCAGCAGATACTTTAGATAACGTTTTCTCTCGATCGCGTAATTCCTTCTCTAGCTGGTTAATATTCCACTCTTCTTTCTTAACCCTCTTCTTCCATTTATCTCGGCTCTCCACAACTTCTCGAAGACGGTCCTGGTAATTTTTGATTGTAGACGACTTATCTCGACTCTTGATTTTGCTTTTGTCTCGACTTTCAGTGAGTCGCTTAATTTCCTTTCGGAGCTTGTGCGGTTTTTGTGTCTTAGTACTGTTTTCCATATTCGGTGTCGTTGTTGATGTGTCGGTGTAGTAATTATTTATACAGAAAAGATAATAGCAACTAATTGTAATCAATTCAAGGCGTGTGTGGTGCGATATGATCTGTATTTTTAGGCTCTGTACTGGATAAAAAATTTATGCATCTTTTTTTATGTCAAAAAACCGGAAAGCAAAACCATCTAAGACAAGCTTTTTACAAGGATGGACAGGATTAACAGGATGAATAAATA
>JAJFMC010000408.1 GCA_021772365.1 Chlamydiota bacterium | reverse complement strand
CAGAAAAAGCAAGTCTTCGAAGACAGTCTTAACTCGACACGAGCAGCTCAAGAGCTAGGTATTGTTCCTGGTGGTGGAGTCGCTCTTTTACGTGCAAGTCAAGTTGCTAAAGGACTCAATCTTTCACACGAAGAAAATGCTGGTGTTGAAGTTATCCTAAAAGCATGTCAAGCACCTATCAAGCAGATAGCTTCGAATGCTGGGCATGATGGATCTGTTATACTTTCAGAAACACTACAAGCAAAAGATCCAAACTACGGATTTAATGCATTGTCGGAAAAAGTCGAAGACCTAATGGCTGCTGGTGTGATCGACCCTGTAAAGGTTGTGATCAATGCTCTGAGACATGCCTCTTCAGCAGCAGGAATCGTTCTCATTTCAGAAGCACTCATCGCAGATGCCCCTGATGATGAAACTGAGTAGTCTCTTTTAGAAAAGAGATAGGACGAAAACGACCAAAGGGACGTAAGGGACACATGTCACTTACGTCCCTTTTTTTTATACAAATATATTGACGCCAATAACATGCATAAAGTATTTTCCTTAAAAACCTCAAACTTACCAAGGGAAGGAGATTATACCTTATGACTGTAAATAATGACTCAAGATTAAGCACAGTATCCTTAGAACAAACATACAATATACAAAGTACAGATAGCGATGATACACTGGTAATTAATCAAGCAACGTCACTTTCTCCGAGCATGCCACTTGTCAACCATCCTGACCTAATGAAGGCAAACCTACTTCGTTTAGAGAAGATCAGAAAAACCATTCCTCCAGTACCTGTCGATATGCATTCTAATGCAGAGCCACATAAAGCGGTGACGACATCAATGAACCTGAAAATTCAAGACATCAATTGGGAGGAAAAGAGTTTTTCCGGTGAAGTTGAATACCAGTACACAAACCAATTAGATGATAACGGATTTATTGTGTTAGACACAACGAGCTTGGACATCTCTGAAGTAACCGTCAATGGCATGCCTGTAAAACATGAGATCAAACAAACAGCAGATTACAGACCGCATGCTCTACGAATTCCTATTCCAGATAAAAAAGGCGAAGGAGTCATTGGCATCAAATACACGACAAATCCCGATGCTCAAGGCCTATTTTGGGTCAATAAGAGCGCGACGGATGGTGCGACACACGACATCCTATTCACGCAGGCTGAAGAGGTCGATGGTGCTAGCTGGCTACCGGGACAGCACTCCCCACAAGTGAGAATGACATGGAACGTATCGATAGACACTGGAAATAAAGATCTACTACCTGTCATTAGCTCACAAAACAATCCGGCTGTGACCAGAGATGATGGAAAATATGCCAACATGAAAATGGACACGAAAATCCCCCTCTATTTACTGGGTATTTCTGTGGGACCTTTCGCTTACCATGCATATAATGACCACTGCGGTATTTATGCAGAACAGTGTCACATTGATGATGTAGCAGAGAGAATGAAACAGATTCCGGAGTTTCTTAAAGAGACTGGTAACTTATTTGGAAGACCTTATGTCAATGACTGGAAAACCTACACACCCGTTCTCCTTCCTCTTTCCTATCCCTATGGGGCGATGGAACATGCATGCGCAACGTTCTTCGGAGGTGACTGCATTGTGAGGCCAAATGTGTGGATTCATGAGATCGCTCACGCTTGGGCTGGAAACATAACGACCAATGCGACATGGTTAGAATTCTTCTTCAACGAAGGTTTAACTTCCTATGTTGAGTCCAGAGTTACTGAACTTTGTTTAGGAAAAGATGCTGCTGCTGAGTTGATCTACTCAAGGAGGAAAGCTTCTGATGAGTCTATTAAAAAATTCGTTAAATCCGGTGATGACTCCAAATGTAAACTCATCATTCCTTTCAATGAGAAACAATCTCAAATATGTATTGTACCCTACGGTAAAGGTCTTCTGTTCTTCAAAATGCTTGAAGAGACGATAGGCAGAGAAACGTGGGATAAAATACTCAAGGATTATATCCAAGTATTCGCTCAAGACTCTATCTGCGAAGACCGCTTCCTCTATTTCTTAGAACAAGAAGTCAAACACTATGGTATTTCTGACGATTTTAAAAACTGGGCTGATAAAATACACCTGACGCAATGGTTACATGGCGTGGAAATGCCTGACAATACTCCTGTTATTCACTCAAAAACTATTGAAGAAACGGAAGCACTCGCATCTCAATTCCTAGCAAGTGAAGATGTTTCGGAAAAACTTAAGAGCCTCCCAATGGTGAGGTTAATCCTTCTATTGTCAAGCTTAGATGGAAGGTGTGATGCAAAACAGGTCGCTATTCTCGATAGTATCTGTAACATCACGGCTACATGCAGCAAATGGCAGGAGATTCTATTGATCAAATCGTGGACAGTTATTTGTGCGAAATCGGGATATTTAACAGACGAAACCGCACCACTCATCCGCGATTTCGTCATCAGAAGAAATAGCCGCACATATGCTGAAATGATTGGTGATGCTCTTAAAAACGAAAAGATCTGCGGTGCAAGAGGAAAAGAAATTGTTGACGACATCCTTGAAAAAGGAAAAGATATTCTCTTCCCCCTTACCTTATCCGTCATCAAATAACTTTTGCGGTGCACTCCTTTTCCGGAGGGCACCGTAATGCCGATATTTACGTAAGAAGATTCTGCACCGTTCCACGATTGTCAGATATTTTTCCGTAAATGAATTCAACTGAAACCTTGGCAATTCTCCATATATCGTGGAACAGCGCAGAGTCTCCACTAGGAAAAAATTGGATTAAACAAGTCATTCTATAATTCTAATTACAATCTTTTTTTTACCTTTCCATTTGGCGAATATTCTGATAAAATAGCCTTTTTAAATACGTATTATCGCTAGCGACTAAAAGAGGATAGTAGTGAAAACATCCCGCCCTTGCAGACATGCCCCAGTTAGCTCCTACCATCAAAGTGATTCATTGCTCCTACAATTCATCCTATCGGAATTTTTGCTGGTATACAAGGAGGTCAAAACTCTACACGGTCACTATGAGGAGCTAGAAACTGCTATCCAAAAGCGGCGGCCTGTACAAAAACGTCAAGAAATTTTTAATCAGTTTATTATCAATTTAGAAACTCTTTCAGGTGCCTCTCATGACACAATGCGTCTGTTTTCTTGGGGACAAGAAGATGGACTCCTTCACAAATTTAATTCTTATGCTGCTCTATTTTCAAGGCGTTCCGCACCGGAAGGAAAAACTGAACAATCTTTTTACCGTGCTGTTAACCAGTGTCTCCTGATTTCTATACAGCTCCACGACCTAGCACTCACTGTTTACGAATTACCACCATCAAAATGGAAAAATTTCCTCCAAGAGTTAGAACAGTTAGAAGGGAAAATTATTTCTAATGCAGAAAAATTTTCAAAACTACTATCCAAAATGATCCAGCATTTATCTGATGACGAGAATGTCATCTTTTTCGTGTTGCGTCACAGCACAGAATTCGACGAGTTGTTTCATGCTAGATATACTAAACGGCTGCTTACTAAGGTAAGCCAGGGTTCACTGGGAGACCTGGAGAAAAATCTGATAAAAAAATACAGCAAAAGAGGGTTTCCTCTGCTTTTACCCATTATCACCGAAAAATTTGAGTACCTCAGAACCATATGACCTCACCACATCAAGAGTATCGCAACCTTCTAACCCTTACACAGAGTTTTATTCTGTCTGAGTACAAAAGCCGGCAAAAAATTTTTTCTGATCCTTCCACCTACGAATTTTTCAAACAGTACCAACCAAAGCAAAAGCTGCAGCAAAAACAAGTAATCACTCATCAGCAACAACCACTCGCTTCACCACCAACACAGCGACCTCCACATGTAGAGTCAATACCACAAAAGAGGATTTCCACAACTACTACCTATTATCACCGAAAAATTTGAACACCTCAAAGACGTATGACCTCACCACATCAAGAGTATCGCAACCTTCTAACCCTTACACAGAGTTTTATTCTGTCTGAGTACAAAAGCCGG
>JAJFMC010000407.1 GCA_021772365.1 Chlamydiota bacterium | reverse complement strand
GTAAAACGGCCTTGAATCACTTTGCTCTAAACTACAAATTGATACTTAGGGCAAACCAGGTCGCCTACCAGGAATTACAACAAATGAAACTTGCTGCGTAACATGAGTGCTTAACTTGATGCGTATGCGGTCTTCTCATTTTAAATCAGTCGGAAATACTCATATTAATCATAACAATTATTGTGAAAAGTCTTTTGTAATAAACATCTTATCTGTAATAATATTCTATGTATTTACATGCAAGGAGTGATGCTTATGCGAACCACAAAAAATAAAGTTATCATCCCACTAATCTTTGCCGCCCTCTTTATTCTTCCCCTGTCAATTTATACGCTTCTCAATTACAATTTTTCTAAACCATCGATTTCGGCGACCACAACAGATTTTGTTATCATTACAACAAACAGCCCTTCACAAGCAAAATACTGGCAGAAAATCCTCGACGAAAAAGCCAATGAATACACCCAATATATCGTTATTAATGAAGATTGGCCCGGCGGTGCTGACAACGGCCTAGGTTCCCTCTATGCTTTCATCCAAGCCAACAAACAGGCAAAAGAACATTTCGGTATCGATCTAAAAGAAGTCCTTGATAGTGGTAGCGGGGTCTCTCTTTTCCACTGCGCAGGGATGGGCAAACGGTTATACCCTCTCACCGCCAGTGAGTATAACAACAAATCAGCCATAAAAATTCCCAGTGGTGCAGAAACACAATCCATTCTGCAGCTTGTCCTTGACCAAACGCTCACACAAACACATGTCCTTAAAGGGAGGCTATCCGTATTTTGGGGCGACCAAATATTTATTCCTTCCGTTAAACTGCGAAAGCCGAAATCGCATGCAGAAGTCTTCACTATGGTGAGCCATTTTCCCTCTAAAGATGAGTGGATTAAAAAAAATCTCGATCAATATGGACTGATCATTATCAACAACAAAAAAGCGAAACTCGTCGAAAAAACCACCTATTCTAATCTCCTCAATATCGTCGCGAATGACAACTCACATAAAAAAATTCCAGAAATTGGTGTGAGCCTTGGTTCCTTCTCCATCTCTGCAACGATGCTCGATGAGTTGCTAGGCACCTTCCATCAAGAGCTAACTTCTAAAAATGGAAAACTCAATACCGACTACCATTTCTGGATGCCCCTCACCTGGACAAAATCTTCCTACGTTAAATTCATGATAGCAAAAGGGTATAACAGAAAAAGTGTCATTAATATTTACGAGCGCATGCAATCCATCAAAAATCATCTGCAAGACGAAACGATAGCGCCCGTTTTTGGTGTTCAAAACGTGGGGGAAGATGCCCTGTGGTGGGATTTTGGAAACATAAAATCGTATTATCATAACATGATGGCCACCCTTTATCATGACGACTACAAAGGACAACAACTGGCAGAAATTCTCAATGTTGCCGAATACTACCATCCCGATAAAAACAGTATCATCATCAACTGTGAAATTGATGACCTGCAAGTTCGAAACAGTATTCTCGTTAATGTTAAAGGGCAAAAAGTAACTGCTCATGATTCTATCGTTATCAATTCTATAGCACGAGATTTGGCTGTTAGCGAATCGCTCGTATATAATATAAGCGAGGAAAATACATTAGCACTCAGTAATGGAGAAGTACGTGCGGATATTTTTTTTAATGACTACCCAGATCAAGTTGTTTTTTACACCTCCATGCGCCGTAATAATAAACAGGATTGGAATGTCAAACTCCCACGAAATAACTACGCATTTGAAGAGGTTTATCGCCTCAACGAATCCCTCATTAAAACACAGATCGAACAACTGTAAACGAGGAAATAATGATTCTTGTGTAGGAACATGTGTGTGAGGCGTTTCAGCTATTGACGCGACACTTCTTTCTCACTCATCATCTACAAAAAGAAAGCGAAGATGCATATGCCAATATAGGCAATAGGGAAAGCAACACGAGAGAAGTAGTCGACTTTTAACGCCGTTTCCCTTTTGTCGATATTCGCCAAGTAACTCGTGGTGATTCCTTCAATAAGCGCTAGTAAGATCAGAATAGAACACCCCATCGTGAACTTATCCATCCTTGTCAAATAGGCAATTTTGGGAAGGTGAGTAGATATCGTAAATTGAAAAGCGAATAACGTCAATATCGACGTAGCTGACAAACCAACGGAAGCCTCTAATCGGTTGGGATCGATGTAAAATACCGACCACGACATCATAATGATCAGCGTCAAGGGGATGATCACCTTCCACAGGTAGTAGCCGATGTGCCTCTTGATGTTAAAAGAAAAGACGAATTCCGCAAGGTTGCGTTCCTGATCGCTACGAAATCGCTCGCCGATCTCTACGCGACCGTTGGTTATGATCCAGTCGGGGATCGACAACGTGCTGTTCCATCCAGTCAGTTTTTCGTCGATTAGTAGTTTCACATCCTCTGAACCATAGAACGATTCTAGGCGAATATACAAGCGGTGAGAGTCCAAGGGGAAATCATGTAGATTTAATGGTACTGTAAATGTACCATCTAGTACCTGAGCGAATACTACATGCCCTTCAGAATCAACGAATACTGTTTCTTCGGAAAGATCACTCTTTACGTTACGTGTATTCGCTTCACGGATCAATGGACTCCAATTATCTAGAAGGGGGTGTTTACGAATTTTTCGTTCGCTCGAAGCTATGCGACGGTCCGACCAACGAAGGGTGTAGCGAATTTTTCCCGTAAACGTCTGATTAGCATCGTCGATTTGAAAGATGTCGAAGATATACATCCCTACTTTTACCGGCGTCGGTGTGCCTTTGGGATCGGGACGTTCACCCACAACATCGCTAGCCAGGGCGTCACGAGTGATGGGAGTCACACTCCTAGGAACATCTGGGGCTGGGATCTTTTCTACAGCACGACTCTCCAATTTAAGGATTCCAGTTTCTTGGGTCGCTACTAACGAGTGATTCCCTAACAATAAAATAAAAAAAGTAAAAAATCGAATAAATGTATGGGTCATGCTTTTACACTTTACTTTTCTGTTATAAGGTATATCTCTATGTAACGTTTTTTTTTATATTCTCGCAACCCTTCATAGATGATAATCATCTATGACGATATTCTATTTAGTTTATGGGTCGCAATCAGGGTCGTAGGCATTTATTGCAATGGTTTGAATATACAAACATGGGTAAAAGGATGTTCGTGACTTCGCTTTGGATAATTCTAAAAATATTATTCCACGGGGAGCAGCAACTGGAAAGGTATCTTTTGTGAGTAGTTTTTTTTAAGTAGTATTTGGTTGATTGTGTATAATAATTTTGAAATACTGTATTCATTTATTAGATCTTAATGGAAAAATGTGAAAATAATTACTTTATTATTTATGTCAAAAGATTGGAATAATGATGATAGCGACGACCTCCATATTAGGGTCATCCTTCCTAGGGATAATGTTCCTTGCCGAAGCCATGTACCGTTGCCTAAATGTTCCGGCCGAATGGGCGCGTAAATTCCAACATTTTTTTTCAGGGTTGCTCATTGCTGTATTCCCATGGATTCTCTCTTCAACAACCGACGTACTGATCCTGGGTATCGGAATGGGTGCTGTACTGGTCACTCTGCGCTACACCAATTGGCTTCACTCGCTACACGACGTAAAACGTGTGTCGCATGGTGAATTCTACTTCCTCATCTCTGCTGTCCTGCTTTACTGGGTAGCGGGGACGGACCACAAGGCTCTATATTTCATAGCTA
>JAJFMC010000406.1 GCA_021772365.1 Chlamydiota bacterium | reverse complement strand
TAAAAGGATAAGAACTTTTTTAAGTAAGGCTTTAACGGGAGCTAGGGCTACCGCTGCGAAAGAATCCGGAAGAGAACTCAATCCACCACATGTTTTAGAGTTGGTTAGGGATTTGGTGGGAAAAAATATCCCTTACTATTATGAGCATTATGAATTTTTATGTGAGTTTTCCCATCCAAATGCCGCAGGGTTAAACGAGTCGTATGCGAACATTGACTACGACAAAGGTAAAATATTTTTTGGGTTAAATCGAGAGAAATTAAATTCAGACTCGGTACTAAAGCCATTAGTCGGACTGATTCACGCATTTACGATTAGGTATGACTCCTCTGCACTACTATTGAAAGATTTTATGATTCTTTGTGAAGAGCTTTTAGAAAAATCACAGCCCAAAAAAACTTCATCCTCTAAGGGATAATTTCGGATTGAATTTTTTCTTGTTTTCAATCGTGCCTACTTTCTAAGCTTTCCCCCAGAAGCACAAGCCACTGCAAACAAATTCACTAGTCCCAGTTGCTCCACGCTATTCACAGGAGTATTGGCTATACGAGGGTTGGCGACGATGATGGCGAGAGTTTCAGCTCGAGAGATGGCGACGTTGAGTCGATTTTTATTGAGGAGAAAGTCGAGTCCTCGAGGTGATTCGGACGGGTCGGAAGAACACATGCTAATGATAACGATGGGGGCTTCTTGGCCTTGGAATTTGTCGACGGTGCCTACTTTTGCTTGATCTCCGAGGGCTTCTTTTAACTTTCGAGTTTGGTAGTTGTAGGGTGTCACATAGAGAATGTCATTTAGGACAACTTTTTTACCCGTTGTAAAGGTTCGGGAAAGAAGTTCTTCTGTGAGGTTTTTAATTTCTTGGATTTCTTCGTCGGAGGCGTGAGTGTTGCCTTCGTGGGAAACAGGGATGTAGATGAGGCCAGCTTCTTTGTTGAGTTTGCCTTGATAGTTTTCTGGGATACTAAGCGTTCTATTGATGTTGAAGGCATCCGGCTTAAGCTTTCCTTCGTAGATGTGTTCGCTGATGAAGTTGTTTATTTCGGGATGCATGCGGTAGCTGGTTCCTAGGAATACTCCCATTTCATCGGAGATGGTAGCGGTGTCGTGGAGGAGGTAGTCTAGGATTGATAGTCCGCTTTCTGCGGGATGAGTGCCCTGCATGGGTTGGCCTAGCTGCATTTGGTCACCAATGAGTACTAGATTTTTTGCGCTGCGACTCATTGCTATTAGGTTCGCTACGGATACTTGTCCTGCTTCGTCAATGAATAGGTAGTCGAGTTTGTCAACCATGTCATCGCGGGAATAGCCCCAAACGGTTGTTCCTAGAACGCAGGCGGGATTAATGTGTCTTGCTAGTTTGCCATTTTCTGTAACGACAACGCCTTCTTGCTTGAGGGCGTCTTCCGTATCTTTTGTGCACGTGAAGGAGGCGTTGATATTGTTTTCTCTGCAATATTTTGCTGTACTTAGAAGGAGGTTATTGATCGCTTTATGGCCATTACTGGAGATACCGACCTTTAGTCCTGCTTTGAGGAGGTTTGCGATGATGTGTTTGGCGGTATATGACTTACCGGCTCCTGGTGGCCCTTGGATTGTTAAGTAGCTATTATCTAAATTTTCTACCGCTCGAATGATTTGGTTTAACCTTTCTTTTGGATCCGTGCTTGTAACGATGGGACCGGTGTGTCCTTTGATGGAGGGTTTAGAACGGGTAAGAAAGTCCAGGATGGCTTTGTTTTGTAGTTTGCCTGTTTCGTAATCACTTACTACTTGATAGATGGATTGGATGATTGTTTTCTTTCTGAAGATCTCATCAGGAATGAGAGAGATGAGCTTTTTAGGTTCTTGTGCTGTTTGAAGGGCGATTAGACCTGCTTCTAAATCACTTTCTTCACTGATATAAGTCACTGTTTTATCGTCCGATCCATGAAGATAGAATTGTTCGGAAGGTTTTTTGAATTCTTGTGACGGGTCGAATCGGTATTCGTAAGCTAAATTTCTGGATTTTGGTTTAGGCTTGAAAGGGAGTCGATTTGTTCTTTGACAGAAGGCTAAGCAGTCGGGGTCCTCATAGAGCTCTTCGGGAGTATTGGAGAATCTGTCGAATTGGCGCCAATAAATTGGTTTATCTTCTCGTCTGTGAAATTCGAGCGTCCAAGCAAGGTTTTCACTTAGAGAATCGGGGTTTTCTAGTAAGCGGTCTCTTAGTTCGAGGCGTTTTGTGACTTCTTCTTTGATGTCGGGTGTTTCGACTTTGGTTTTACCAAGGTATCGGATGTTGTTTTCTTTCTGGCGTTCTCGTAACCAATCGACAAGCTCTTGAGTGGATTCACAGTCGTCAATGTTGTAGTCTCGAATATCTTTAAGCGTAGAAGATTCTTCCCAAGTTCGTCCCTCTTGGCCCTTTGCGTGTTGTTCTCGCCAATTTTCGTAAACAACTACGGAGTCTCCCCCACTTCCGACTTCAGTTTTTCTTTTCTCTCTGTAAAGGCGTTCTACATTTTTAATTGAGTAGCGCGGTTCGCCAACAAAAAGGCCTCCCTTGACAATTTTATAGAGGTCTACAAAGACTTCATTGCGAAGAAGTTGATCTACCTCATATTCACATATGCCAAATCGTCCCATGAGTTTGCGACAGGCCGCTATTTCATAGTTGGCATAGTGGTAAATATGCATGGTGGGATCTTCTTGCCAGCGCTCGTAAACCCAAAGGATAAATTTTTGAAATGCTTGTTTCTCCTCTTCACGATCGTGAGCCCAAAAATCTTTGAATTTCCGCTCATTTGTTTCAGTGAAGTAGGTGCAACCCAATAAATATTCCAGACCATCTTCTTGTAAGGGATATCCTTCGATGTCAAAAAACACATCTAAAGGAGAATGTGGAGGAAGAAGCGATAGACCTTGTATTTCATCTTCTTCTGGAGTGATCACTTCATAAAGTGGTTTAATCTGCCCTTGGCTTTGCTTTTGAATGGTTGCTTGTTTTTTTAACTTTTGAAATAGCGAGGGATTTATCCCCTGTATTTGTTGTGAACTCGTTTCAATGAGGTTTTGAGTTGTGAGGATATTATTCTTGTTTAGTTTCTTAACTTGGCTCCGGGTGATGTTTGCAACCTGAGATAAATGGTCTTTTTCGTTGAGTACCTCCTTTGCGTAGGTTGACCAATTTCCATAATTATCAAAATCGGCTGGATCTGGTAAGTTGTTTGGATCAAAAACAGACAGATCGTCAAGGAAATTTTGTTTTAATCCGAGATAATATTGATAGTATTCATTGGTTTTTAGGCGTTGTTTGTTTCCGTCTCCCAAAGCCACAGTAATGTAATTCGGACGTACTCCTTGGATGCTCTCCAACATTTCGACGTAACAACATAACTGTATCACATGGGAAGGTTTTAATTGTTTTGAAAGCTTCGTGTCCCATACTTCGTAATGAAAATCGCCTAAATTACTTTTCCCCTCTACCTTAATCAAAAAATCGGCATAGCCTACAAACTCATTCTTTTCAAGGCGTGCTTGAACGATTACGTCGATGCCCTGTTTCATCGACGATAAAGTAATATCTCGTTTTTGAATGGAATTTCCACCCTCAGCCTTTAAAACCGAAAGCCCCTGCTTTCTAAAATTGTCTTCAAGCCCACTCTCGTGTGCAAACCCTCTTTGCTGCAAAACGTCCGCTAAGG
>JAJFMC010000405.1 GCA_021772365.1 Chlamydiota bacterium | reverse complement strand
CTACCATATCCACAGACCGACCTCCATCAAGGCTACAAAAAAATTGCGGGATGTCCACCTTGAGGAAGATCCCGACACAACCTTGAAGATGCGGCACTTCCGCACAGGGAGAGTAGAGAAAAAGGGAAGTGTGACGATGGACCGTCAACCCATCCTCTTTAATAACGATGTCGCCCTCCTTATCGCTCGCCCCGAGAAAGAAGACGATTTCTATTACCGCAATGGTCAAGCCGACGAAGTACTTTTCGTTAATGAAGGACAAGGAATCTTAGAAAGTACTTTTGGAAAGCAAGAGTACAGATCTGGCGACTATATCGTAATCCCAAGAGGAATCACCTACCGCCTGCGTTTTGACAACGGCAACCAGACATTTTTCATCATCGAAGGCAAAGGCGAAATCCGTACACCCGCACGCTACCGTAATGAATTCGGGCAGATCATCGAACGTAGCCCCTATTCCGAACGCGATTTCCACGTGCCGAACGAGCTGATTACCATCGATAAAAAAGAGGATACTCCCATCGTCGTCAAGCAACGCGATGTCCTCACAGAAATTATCCTCGACCATCACCCGTTTGATCTAGTGGGATGGGACGGATACTACTACCCCTACATCTTCAACATCGAAGATTTCGAGCCAATCGTCGGCCGTATCCACGAACCACCGCCAGTACACCAGACATTTCAGAGTGATAACTTCCTGATCTGTTCGTTCTGCCCGCGACCCTACGATTTCGATGAAGCTGCCATCCCCGCTCCATATCATCATGCCAACGTGATGTCCGACGAGGTCCTCTACTACGCAAACAGAGAATTTATGTCTAGAACAGGCGTGGAAAATGGCTCCATCACCCTCCATCCCGACGGGCTGACTCATGGCCCTCACCCGGGAAAGACAGAGGAGTCAATCGGAAAAAAATACACCAACGAGTTAGCCGTCATGGTCGACACATACTACCCATTGCTCGTAGCAAAAGAGGCTCTGGACATCGAAGACAAAGAATATACATCTTCATGGCTAGAACACTGAGGAGACCATCATGACGCAACAAAGCACCAATAAAACTTCGAAAGGGTTTTATGCCTTCGCCGAACACCTCATCGACTATGCGGGACTTTTCCCTCCCGCAAACCTCGACCTCGAAACCGTCGTAAAAAACTACATCCACCACCGAGAAGGACCTTACAGCTGGATGCTAGGGAAATTGATCTGTCCGGTCAGCCGCCTCAAAGAAATGGGGGAAATCCTAAAACAATATGGACTCAAGGAATCTATCGAAGTGATCGCCCTCGTCACCAGAGAAACCACTTTTGAAGAAGTTCGCGACGAAATAGAATCGTTTCATGACAAAAATGCAGAGATAGCACAAATCAACTCTATCGAAGCAAAATTTTCCAAAAATCTACTGGAACTTACTAAACTTTACGATGCCTACATCGAAACATCCGATCCAAAAGAAATCCTCGAGATTGCAGATGCAGAGTGTAACTTAAAAGTACGGTGTGGAGGGATCTCACCAAGTGATTTTCCGACAGCTGAAAAGCTCGCAAATATGATCCTTATCGCCATAAAAAACGAGGTAAAGCTGAAGTTCACCGCAGGCCTTCACCACCCGTTGCATCACTACTCCAAAGATGTTGGCTGTAATATGCATGGATTTGTTAACATTTTTGCAGGAGTCATCCTCGCCAATAAATACGACCCTTCTCAGGAAGAACTGCAAGAGTTTTTTCTCGATGAAGACCCCAACAATTTTCGATTCGACGATCAAGGATTCCACTGGAATGATCTGTCGATCGAGACAAAATCGATAGAAATAGCGCGACGCTGTGTTGTCCACAGTTACGGAAGTTGCTCATTCGATGAGCCCATCACAGACCTTAAAACATTAGGATGGTTATCATGAAACCTGTTGACGATACAAACAACCCAATACTACAATCGTGGGTGCAAGTCAAAGAAGACGCACAATTCCCCATACAAAATATTCCCTTTGGTGTCTGTAGGCCAAAAAGTGGAGGAGCTCCACGTGTCTGTACAGCTATCGGTGAGTACATCCTCGATCTCTCGGTCCTCGAACATGCAAAACTCCTGCCGACGCAAGAAATCTTCAATCAGGCGACCCTCAACGCGTTCATGGACCTTGGAAAACAAATCTGGACAGAAGTAAGGTTAGCCATTAGCAGACTTCTCAGAAAAGAAGAGCCAACACTTCGTGATAACAACACCCTGAGAGAGCAAGCCCTTGTCCTCATCAGCGAAGTCGAAATGGTTCTTCCCGTCAACATCGGTGACTATACCGATTTCTATTCCTCCAAAGAACACGCCACAAATGTCGGTATCATGTTCCGTGGAAAGGATAACGCCCTCAACCCCAACTGGCTACATCTTCCCGTCGCCTACCACGGGCGTTCTTCATCTATCGTCGTCAGCAACACACCTATCTACAGACCCCAAGGGCAGACAAAAGCTGACGATCAAAATACACCATCATTCGGACCGTCGAAACTCCTCGATTTCGAACTCGAAATGGGGCTCTTCATCGGAACAGGAAATACCCTAGGACAGCCCATTCCAACCAATCAGGCCCATGACCATATATTCGGACTCTGCCTCGTCAATGACTGGAGTGCTCGCGACATTCAAAAATGGGAATACGTCCCCTTAGGCCCCTTCTTAGCGAAAAATTTCGCCACCACGCTGTCGCCATGGGTCATTACTCTCGATGCCCTCAAACCATTCCGCTGCCAA
>JAJFMC010000404.1 GCA_021772365.1 Chlamydiota bacterium | reverse complement strand
GAGATGCTATCGTGGTAATTACAAAATATTTTTTAAAAATCCGAAGAAGAAGCTGGTTTTTTACATATGATCCCTTTTAGTCCGTTTGGATCTTCCGGCATGTAAAGCCACAACTGTTCATAGCAAAAGTTATGTTTAAGTCTTCCGCGGAGACATTGGCTATATTGTTGTAAATCCATCACGATTTTTTCCGAAACGGCCGAATATTTTTTATTATAAAAGTTAATCAAATCGACAACTTTGATGATGATAGGGCCAAGATGATCATCGGGATGCACCTCAAACGTAATGGTAGTATTTTTGAAAGAGCTATATTTAACAAAATTCTGATGTAAAGAAAGAGTTGTGGAACGATAACAAACTTCACCAGTAATGGTAGACATGGTTTCTCCTTTTGAGTATAAATGGGTAGGTATACCGATACTGTTTCAAAATTTAGCTTTTTCAAAGACAAAACCCCAAATTCTGATTCACGATCGGTAAATACTAGTTCATCGGTCAATTTTATTCAATAATTTCGAGGTATATTCTTGAGGTATCGCTCTCGCCATACTGCATAGATGGGATCTTGGGGATGTAAATGATTTTGAATTTCACACCATAAGTACCAGCGAATGTCAGCAAGTAAGCGTAATTGATTCATTCGTTGCCACTCTTTTTCAGTATGATGTGGGTGATACTCTTTTAAAAATTGAAGCATCTGTGGCATATCCCAAAAGGCGATTGAGGCGATTGAAGCGATGTCATAAAGAGGGTCACTCATTGCACCATATTCCCAATCGACTAAGAAATAAGAATCACCATTTTTTAATATATTGCCCGGATGTATGTCATGATGGCATAGGGTTGCGCTGTATTGGAAGGCGTTTGATTTTTCAATACGGTCTAACATTTTGGGGATTGTTGTATCAAAATAGTCGGGTAGTTGGATGCCAAGAGAGTTGATAAATTTGATCGCTTGGTTGATGGTTTCATAAGGGTTAAAATAAATATCCACATTAATTTCAGATTCATGAATAGATTTAACAAGTGAAATTAATTTTTTTCTATCCTTTTCATCATTGAAATTAAGCAATTGGTCATCATGGTGAATGTACTGGGTAAACATTGTTTTTTGTTCTTCGCTATAGAAATAAGCTCTTGGTGAGACCCCTAAGTATCCAATTTTATTTAGAATCTGATATTCCATTGCAAGGCTAGCACCCAGTTCTCCGTTCTCTGATAAAGGCATTCGCACGAAAAACTCACGATTAGCGATTTTCAAGTGATAATTTTTATTTGTTGTCCCCCCGATAATTTCTTTTAAATCGAAGTGTTCTGGATGATGATTTAAGGCATAAGCCAGTTCTCCCCAATTAAATTTTGTACAGCACCCTGATGTAGGAAGTGCAATTAAAAAAATGTAAATAAGAATATTTCTTAAAAAAACCGTCATATCTCTTACCCTTTCGAAATAATTATTACAATTAACCAGTACAAACAATGATTGACCTTAAGTGAGAATTATCATATTCTATTTCATTAATTTATTAATAATGAGGATTTATAATGACAATTAGTGATGGTTTATCCGGAAACCAAACCAGCCTGACTGACCCGCACCAAATCGATCTTCAACATGAAGAGAAACAATCGTTTTTTGAGGAGCGGTTGACAGATGACCATCAGGAGGCACCTAAGCCCTTATTTAAATACATTGCTCCTGTATATCCTCCTGCACAGAATCCAACTTTGTTCGGGTATACATATTCATTACCCCAGTTAAATCCATATATACAGCATCCTTTCACACAATGTCAATCACAGGGGGAGTACAATCAAATTCAACCTATTGCTCCCAATGAAGAGATACAAGTCACTTCTAGGGAATTATACGAATTGGCCATGATAAAATTAGCGGAATATAAATTATGTCCCTTTTTGGGGGGTACAAATCTTGATGAGGCAATTTCTATTTTTAAAAAATCCTTGGAGTCTGAACAGGGAAATTTGAGAAATAAAATTCTATTGCATTTAGGTGAAGCTACTATCTTGAGAGCAAAAGAGTATTTTGAAAGCTTAAGTAGTGTCGTCTCATCATCAGAACAAAGTGATTATAACCATTCTTTTTCTTCGACAAACCTGCACACACAATCGACAAAAGTCGAGTTGGGAAATATATATAAGGATCTAGCGAATGAAGGTATAACGTACTTGCTAGCAAGTAAACTTGACGATGTCGAAAAATACAAGATGAAACATAATTTTCTTTATTTTGGGTACAGCTTATTAGAAGATTATAAAAACTCCTTGGTTCACGTCTTAGTACTATTAAAATTAGACCCCGAAAATTTGTCATATTTAAAGAGGAAGCACACTTTAAATTTTAAACTATCCAGTTACGTTGAGGCTTTTGCTGAAGCTATAAAAATTCTAGATAAGGAGCCCAACAATACAAAATATTATGAGCACCTATTAATTTTATCAAGAAAACTACAAGACGGAAAAAAAACTTTCGAAGCCTCTCGGTTGATTCTCAATCAGCAAAAATTCTATGTACAGCAAGCCCAACAACTTGGACAGGAATCTTTACAACATGCGCTGATTCTTTTGTCACTACTTGAAAAATACAATTTTCTTACTCTTAATCCCGGCATAGCTATTCGTTTTTACAATGTACACAAGCTTTTGGGTAATACTTCAGAGTGTCACAATTATTTAATAAAATACGTTAATGCTAATGAAACAACGAAAAATGAACGAGCGAAAGACAACAACTCCATTGTTTATAAAAACATTCAATTTCATTTATCAAGTGTAGTTAAAGCTCAAAGAACTGTTGTAACAGATCAAGTGAAAGAAACCATTTCCATTTTGAACAAATATCAAAAACTTACAGGAGAGGAATCGGTTCAACACAACCATGTTGTAGGTGATGCTTACTCTTCGATCAAGGAATATGAGAATGCTTTTGATAATTATGTCAGAGCTTGGAAGTTACAAAGCAAAGCGGGTGAAGACACGTCAGAAAGTAACTCTCGTATTTACTGGTTATTAAAAGTTATACACCAAAACTATAAGGCTATCTACCCTTCTAATGAACATCTTGCCATAAAAAAATTACGAACACTAACAGAATTAAGTAAAAAATACTTAGAGCTTAAAAACAAAAAAATAAAAGGTGTGACACCTGATATTCATCAACAAGAAAAGATTGTAAAATCGCCCCCTTTAACTATGACTTCCGAAGAAATGCTTAAAGAAGCTTCTCGAATATTCTACAGCGACATACCAAATTATCAAGCAGTGATTGACCTACTAAATAGAGCTTCGAATTTCGGTAGTGAACCGATGGGTATGTTAGCATCCAGTG
>JAJFMC010000403.1 GCA_021772365.1 Chlamydiota bacterium | reverse complement strand
CATCGTTTTGCTTTTGTGCTTCGAGTTTTACAATCGTTTCTTGAGATACTTTTAACTGCTCTTGTAACTGAGAAAATTCTAAAAAAGTATCTATTACTGAGCGTTGAATGTCTTCAACTTTTTTTAGCATCTCTACATGTTTTTTCTGGTGATCTTTGATGAGATCTTGCAAGTCACAGATTTTTTGGGTATCGATAACACTTTGATTCCGTAGCTGCAATTCTTTTTTTTCGAGTGAGGTAATGATTAGCTGCAATTGTTTGACAGCAAATTGACTTTTAGAAAGCAAACCATCGACTTTCATTTTTTCTTGTATTTGTACTCTCAACCTCTCAGCTTCCACATTTGTTGTATCGAGATCCCTTTGGACCTTGGATACTGATATTTGATAAGACCTAACCTGTTGTTTCAACGAAGTAATTTCACTGCTCAACCTTGCTTCAGATGACGATGATGAGGATGATCGGGGTTTTTTCTCCCTATCTAAAACCTGAAGTTTCAATGCCTCGACCTTTTTCTGTAAAGCGATATTATCTCCAGAGATTCCTTGATTTTGTTTTCTATAGTGAGTGACCTGTCTTTTTAAACGAGAATTAACAATAAACAAAGCCCCACATGCAAACATAAAAAAAATTGCCAGGACAAATGAATATATTTCCGCATTGCAATTCGAATCGTCATTGTTTGAAGTGTTATCCACACTTCCATATCCAAAATCGTGATTACCAATTGGGTTGATCATGACCCCTCCTTTTTATACCCAAATCTTCAGCTTGTTTGGGTAAATTTTCACCATTGTAATATTTCTATCTCTTGTCCCCACTCTTTCCCATGATTCCCTCTCCAGAACGCACGATTGTGGCTCAGGGCATTCTGGACTTCAGGAGGGTCACGCTGCTCAGAGTCTCCTGAGGTTATTGGAGGTCGTAGCCTAGGCATCAATGCATAAAAACTAAACCCTTCACTCGTCCTACCTGTTGCATTGAAGAGAATCACCTGCTCGCGTGTTCTAGGACCGTAGCTACGAACTGGCAGCATCAATCCTTGTTCAAGCCGATAAGGTTCTCCACCTCGGAATACTTGGACACCGATTCTGAAAACTCTACAAAACAGATCGATCTCCAACTGCCCCATATCAAAATGCCCTCGTATTTTTTTACCCCTAGGACTTGCCCCAAACTGTAACCAATTCGCATATTCTCTAACGGTCCATCCTTGAGAATATCCACGGCCTTTTGTACACTGGTCCACCTCTCTCATGAAATACTCATAAGTTTCCTTGTCAATTTCAGTAGGTTGGTTCTCCATTTCGTTTAGGAGGGTGATGAGATAGTCGGAAAATGCCTCACGCATGTCTCGAGGGTTAATATTTTGTAGGTTCTCTGACGCTTGGTAAATGTAGATACATAACGCTGACAAAATGCATCCTGCACCATCTTCATCAGAATCGTCACCTACATTTACATGAATCCAATAATATTGCTGCGAAAGCAAATCGAGAGCTTTAGACTCATCGACAGGTACAGTATCGACACTTTTTATGGATTTATCGATACGATATTTATGTATATCTTTCCATATTGGCGTCAGCACGCTTTGAGCCTGAACAAGAGGATATACTGGGAAATCAGGACTTGCCGACAATGCGGGAACCCAGTCAACAAACTTACCAAGTTCATTGATATCCACGCCCCCCCCCTCCTTCAACAAAGGCGCTTCAGCTTTATCTACATTTGCTAAATCCTCCCATAACAAGTAAAAAGGATTTTTATATATTGCCCCAAAGCTTCTTCCCATATCACCAATCAGCTCATAAGCACATTTTACTAAAATTGCTTCTTCACCATTTTCACCAATAAATTGTTTCGCTCGCCTTAAAGATTCATGGTCATTCGGAATAAGAGCACTTAAAAGCAAAGTTTCCAAAGCTTCCTTTGCTGCGGGATAATTATTAAGCTTTTGCAATATCCAATATACAGCGGTAGGATCGATACCTGCGCGGTCTGTTTTACCATCTACAGACCATTCGTCCTGATTCAAAAAGAAGTCCACGACCTTATTTTGATCTCTAAATGGAATACTGCATGATTGGGAAAATCCTACGGACAGGCTGTTATTGAAAAAGAGACGAAATTCCCTTGTTTTATCATTACGATCTACTGTTCCTTTAGGGATCAACTTGTAGGCAATCCAGTTAAACAAAGCATTTTTATTGTTTACATAAGTCTCTACCCACGTATCTGCTATTCTCTGCATGTCATTTATTTTGGGACTTTTTGAAAACACAACACCTAACTTTTTTGATTTAGCAACATCAAGGAGATCGTTAAAAGCGTATGTAAACGCACCCTCCATCAAAGGTTCAAGAGAAGAGATATTGTCGATGGTTTTCTTCTCTAGTGCTAATTTAAGAAGCTCGTTAAGACCCGATTTGTCAATCGGTTTACCCACAGGATCTTGATCTTTCTTCTTATATTTCGGAGAACGGTACGTGCTCTTAATTTCATTATTTTTTTTGGGTATCACAGAGCCATTTTGAAGGCCACGTATCTTATAATATTGATAGATAAATGCTCCAAAGGGAAGCAATCCAATGGACAAAACACTAGCGACCATAATTCCGAACAACTTCAAGACTTTTAAAGCGGTGGATTTAATTATATCAACTATCGCACTTGAGGAACTCTTAAGTTCTAGATATTTATCGAAGTCCACCCCTAGTTCTTTCGGATTGATGCTCTCAAGTTCTTTACGGGGAGTGAGAATCATAGAATAGCGATCTTCCAGTGCACGGCTAATTTCATCCACTAGGTATGCAGCATCCTTGACAAAGCAGGCACACCCACCTTTTTCACTTAACCATTCTTTTGCTTCGACAATTCGTTCATCACCTTTATCAAGCGCTTCGCTCATCAACAGTGTTTCGAAGTGTTTTAGAGCTTCAGGATTTTTTTCGATATGGAAAAGTAGATATTTTAAAGATACTGGGTCAATACCGTTGGGCAATTTCTTTAAATCTTTAGGACTCCAACTATCTGCATTAACAATTTTTTTATGTACAACATCGTCACCATTTTTTTGAATATTACATGCATCAGAGCGCCCAACTTTAATGTGTGAATTGAGCAGTAATGACGCTGTTTGCTGGTCGCAAGCATATTCTAAACCTGCATGATTGACCAGTAAGTAGACAAGCCAACGGTGATTTAATACATGTACAAAAGATCGATTTTTAACATTTTTCAACCGTTTTGACACTTCATCGGCACCCCAAACTTTTGCTTTGGTGAGTAGTTGATCCATTTCAGTAATATTTGCCAATTCTCTGCATCCAGAGTTCGATTCTAAGGTGCATTTAAATTCTTTAGGGTCTGTACTTTTCTTTTCATATAAAAGCTTAGACCATTTAAAAGACACACTTTCAGATTCACCGGAAAGTTGATCCTCTAAATGCTCAATTTTTTTGTATTGGAAATAGCAAGGTATGAGCGTGAAAAGGCCAAGAGTAAAAACGCTTGCAGCAAGAAGACCAATAACAGAGAGAATTTTTATGCTAATACTTTTAA
>JAJFMC010000402.1 GCA_021772365.1 Chlamydiota bacterium | reverse complement strand
ATGGAGAGAGTGGCTCACTTCAACAGACCATAAAAAAATCGGGATCATGTACATCATCGTTTCTTTCGTGATGCTTGTCAAAGGGCTCATCGATGCAGGGATGATGCGTGGGCAACAGGCTTTTGCTTTCGGAGATTCGTTCGGTTATCTAGGAGCCCCACACTTCCAGGAGATTTTCACAGCTCACGGCGTTACAATGATCTTTTTCGTCGGTATGGGCTTGATGTTCGGGGTTATTAACCTGATTGTTCCTCTACAGATTGGTGCGCGAGATGTTGCGTTTCCCTTTTTAAACTCCATTAGCTTGTGGCTTTTTACATCTGGTGGCTTTTTTATTCTTTTATCTTTGGTCCTTGGATTTTACGCTGGCACGGGGTGGAGTGCTTACCCTCCACTTGCAGAACTGAAATATAACCCGGGTGTTGGGGTTGACTATTGGCTATGGAGTGTACAGATATCGGGGATAGGGAGTTTATTGTCGGGAGTGAACTTCCTGGCAACAATCCTAAAAATGCGGTGCCCCGGAATGACTTTGTCGAGGATGCCGATTTTTGTATGGGCATCATTTGCGACGATGATTCTTGTGGTTTTTGCTTTTCCTATTCTGACAGCAACAACGACAATGTTATCTTTAGATCGATTACTTGATATGCATCTTTTCACTGCGGATAAAGGTGGTAACCCCATGATGTATATCAACCTGTTCTGGGCATGGGGACATCCGGAGGTCTATATCCTTATCCTGCCAGCTTTCGGGATCTTTTCCGAGGTGGTACCTGTTTTCTCGCAAAAGCGTTTGTTTGGGTACACGACGATGGTTTGGGCGATTTGCGCCATCACCTTCCTTTCGTTCATCGTTTGGTTACACCACTTTTTCACGATGGGTGCTGGTGCCAACGTCAACGCGTTCTTTGGAATGATGACGATGGTCATCGCACTCCCTACAGGAGTTAAGATATTCAACTGGCTGTTTACGATGTTCAGAGGTCGTATTATCTTTTCTACTCCGATGTATTGGTTTCTAGGTTTTATAGCCATCTTTACTCTCGGAGGAATGACTGGCGTTCTGATGTCGATTCCTGCCATCGATTTCCAGGCGCATAACAGCCTGTTTTTAGTCGCTCATTTCCATACAGTGATCATTGGTGGTGTAGTCTTCGGATTTTTTTCCGGCTATGCCTATTGGTTTCCTAAATTTACTGGATTCAAACTCAATGAAACCTTAGGGAAATACGCTTTTTGGTGCTGGTTTATTGGATTCCTTATCGCTTTTCTACCGCTATATTTACTTGGATTCATGGGAGTGACAAGACGTTTGAATCACTATGATGTGATGGGGTGGCAGCCGCTATTTCTTGTCGCTGGACTAGGTGCGATCATCATATTCACCGGTGTTTTTCTGCAACTTGTACAGTTGTATAAAAGTATCAAAGAGCGAAACGAAAATAGAGATACAACCGGCGATCCATGGAACGGTAGAACTTTAGAATGGTCCACAAAATCACCTCCACCGTTTTATAACTACGCATTCACTCCCGAAGTTCATGATATTGATGCTTATTGGGAAATGAAAAAATCCAACGAACCGAAGGAAACAAAGCGTACCTATCAGGACATTCATATGCCTACAAATACAGGACTTGGTGTGTACATAGGGATACTAAGCTTTCTTTTCGGATTTGCCATGATTTGGTATATGTTCTGGTTGGCAATCATCAGCGGTATCGGTATGGTCGCTTGCGTCATCGCACGGCTCTATCAAAAAGATACAGAGTATGAAGTTCCTGCCAGTGTAATTGAAGAAATTGAAAGTAGGGCACAAACAACATGACACACTCAGAAACTGTTTCACAGGAAAGCTACCCTGATCCACATCACGATACTTACTCGAAGACGATGTTCGGATTTTGGTTGTTCCTACTCACTGACTTCATGCTTTTTGCAACAATATTTTCGGTGTATGCAGTTCTTCAAAATAGCACCTTTGGTGGCCCTTCTGCGAAGGATTTGTTTTCGCTAGATCACGCTCTTGTGCAGACACTAGTCATACTCGTAAGCGCTCTGACAGTAGGTCTTGGTGGTGTGTACACACACCGTAAAAGCAAGGCTTCTGCACTGGGTTTATTTACCGTCACTTTTGTTTTAGGGGTCGTTTTCTTAGGGATGGAGATTTCTGAGTTCGTTAGACTTGTTAATAGTGGCGATAGCTGGCATAACAGTGCCTTCCTGTCAGCATATTTTACTCTTGTGGGAACACATGTTTTCCATGTAGTGTTTGGATTGCTTTGGTTTATTGTATTACTTCTCCCTGCAATCACCCAAGGACTTACAGATGTCAATATAAGACGGCTCACATGCCTAAGGATGTTTTGGCAATTTGTAAATATCATATGGGTTTTTATCTTTTCCGTAGTCTATTTGTTAGGAGCTATTTAATATGATCGATACGAATCACAAATGGAACGTTAGCACCACACCTGTTATTACGGGTTTTGTCCTCTCTTTAGTACTCACTATCATTGCTTACTTATTAGTTAGCCAAGAAATACTCCCACAAAAAGTTCTACCCTATACAGTGATGATATTAGGTGGCGGCCAAGCCCTTGTACAGCTTATCTTCTTCCTCCATTTAGGTCTGGAAACTGACCCTAAGTGGAATCTAATTATGTTTCTTTTTATGCTGTTGATCCTCATCGTGATCGTTTGTGGTTCTCTATGGATCATGCAAAATTTGAGTTACAATTTAATGCTGCCTAATGAACATTGACTAAACAGGAGTGAAGATGCAAAAACTAGCGATACCATCTTATTCATTCGCGACAAAAAATTATTGTCTGCTAATGAAACCGGGTATAATCATGGGAAATATTGTTGTGACTGCCGGTGGTTTTGCTCTTGCATCCAAAGGAACGTTTAATCTTCCTTTATTTTTTGCAACGTTAATTGGTCTTGCATTCATCATAGCATCCGCCTGCGTGTTTAATAACTATATCGATCGTGACACCGATAAAAAAATGAAGCGAACGAAAGACCGAGGATTAGCTACAGGAGCGATATCAGCTTACGGTGCGATTCTTTTCGGAGTAATTCTTGGGATCCTTGGAGCACTTGTTTTGTATACCTTCACAAATTTAATAACGGTGAGTGTTGCACTAGTTGGATTCTTTGTTTATGTAATTCTTTATAGTTTTTCGAAGTATTATTCTATACACGGAACTATAGTTGGAAGTGTCGCGGGTGCAATCCCTCCAGTCGTAGGGTATTGTGCTGTTAGTAACCGTATCGATGCAGCCGCAGTCATTTTGTTTTTTATGATGGTCATGTGGCAAATGCCGCATTTTTTTGCCATCGCTATATATCGTATCGATGATTACATGGAAGCATCGATTCCCGTTATGCCTGTGATACGGGGGATGCGTGAAACGAAAATCTATATGATGCTCTATGTTATCGCATTTACTACCGTTTCGATACTACTCACAGTTTATGGTTATACAGGTATCAGTTACTTAGTGATAGTAGCCCTTTTGGGGGTTGCATGGATTAGGCTTTGCGCAAAAGGGTTCAGCTGTAAAAATGATAAGCTATGGGCACGGCAGATGTTTATCTTCTCACTCGTTGTAGTGATGACCCTATACGTCACCATCCCTTTCACGGTAGTCAGCAATTAGGGTCTTAGATGATTTCTCACAACAGTGGCAATTACTTCCTTAATAAATAAATATTGTTCAGGCTGCTCTATCATCTCCGGCCGTAGTTCGTGAATGTGCAGAACTCGGACAGGTAAGTATACCCAAACAAGTTGAATAATCGTGCCCGTGCCCGTGCCCGTGCCCGATTATTTTTTAGGTTGAGCTAGTTTAATTAGCATTGAAACTATGCGAATTAATAGCTCTCGACCGCTAATGTATCGTTTTTCTTCAATTATATTTAGACACCGACAAACATCAAGAATACTTGCGCATTCGGTGGCAGAACGCTTTGCCACTCGATAGACGTCTAATTTTTCATGATCAAAATAACTCATTTATTACCTATGAAGTTGTACCTATAACTTGAAAATTATCTGTTATTCTGTAAGAAAAACCATGAGCCTTTAACCAATTATTCATTCCAGACACTGTGTACAAAATATTAAATTGAAGCTTCACGTAGGATATTATGTCTTTCACATAAAGATAGGTGTGTTTTTAGAGATGACCTAAAATTTTTTGTGTTTCTTGATCACTTAGCTTTGAAAAAGTCCTTCCATTTTCGGGCTTTAACTTACAAGATGATTGGAACTCATTTATGTGTATTCTTACAGTCTCCTCACTAAGAAGTAATGCCTCGGCAATTTGTTGACGACTCCACCCTTTATCGTATAGTAGTACAGCCTTAATTCGATC
>JAJFMC010000401.1 GCA_021772365.1 Chlamydiota bacterium | reverse complement strand
GAATTAAAGTTCATATGGTTGTGACTAGTGATGGTAAACCGATTGAATTCGAAACAAGGATTTTTCATAAAAATCCATTGCTTCATATTAGCTTACAGTATGAATTGTTTATATGGGATGATACACAGCTAAAACTTTTTTGAGCACGCCATCTACTTCCTGTAACTCCCTTTCCCAGCGTCGCTACAGTCGTATCTGACGCACTCAAAGAAGTTTTAGCTGCGGTTTGGGGTGGCAATCGGGGTCTAAAGGGAATAGCGTTTTTTTCTTAACTTTGCGGAAATCTAGCTAATAGATCGAACTGAGAGACGCCGTTTGCTCTTGATTCAAGTAGGTGGATTTCTTTTGAAGAATCACTACCCGCTACAATAACTTCCCGTTTCTCAGAAATGTTGCCCGTTTCAGCTTCTCTCTCAAAGCGATGAATGACTAAGCTATAGCCGTTTTTTACTAAAAACAGCTTCACTTCTTCGAAAGAACGTGGAGGTCTGGTACCTACTTCGTGGATTTTCTTAAGCCATTGATATAACCTTTGGTTTACGCCCTGTATCGAATTAACCGACACTCGAATTTGTAGTGGCAAATTTTCCTGTGCAATTAAATCGGGAAGTACATTGTTGAAGAAAGTGTCACGATTTTCACCTAGAAAGTTCATTGCACATGCCACAGCTTGGATTATATTGTTGCCACTTATAATCCCACTTCGAGGATCAAAGCAGGCAGCGTTCCTTTCTACCGGGACAATAGCCCAATTAGCACGGTCAACCTGGATTTTGCACTGAGAGATAAGAGATTTATTGATAAGTCCCGAAGTGTAGAAAAATGACATTCTTGAGATATTTTGTTCCATGCTCAGTACCGGTTGTCTAATACCTCCATGGTTGTAAGTTCTCTGAAAGTCACGTGTTTTTTGCCTCTTGGAGTGAGGGTCGTGTTCTACAATTTCACCTGGCTCTACCTCTGTCTCTCTTGCAGTTTTATGTTCTTGATCATGCAGTCTCACTCTTGGCACCCTACTTTGGAATTGTTGTCCTGAGGAACTTGAGAAATCTTGGTGGGAGCTGTATTGATGCTGGTCACTCCCGACATATTGTCTTTGATCTGGGAGTTGTTGCCATGAACTTGAAGACGATGAGAAGGTTCTTTCTCTGTTACGTTCAGTGGATCCTAGGTAGTGACTCTGATGACTCTCAGAGCGTACAATTGTCTGACTAGGTTGTTTTTGTTTTTTCGAGTCGCGCTGCTGAATAGTATGAGGTGGTGTAAAAGATGACAGACTTCGTTCCGCCCTTTTTCTTGATTCTGAGGAAGGTTTTTCTTCTTGTACGCTGCCCGGCTTTTTCATCTTAAAAGATAAACCGCCTAGGGGATCTTTCTTTTTGAAATTAAAACTTGGCAGATTAGATGAAGAAGATTGACTTTCCTTTTCTTCAACAAGGACAGGAAAGATTTGTATCCCTTCGGCAGGCAGAGAACTTCTTTGCGGTAAAGTACGAGTAAACCGTATTGGCGTAGCATCGACAGCACTCGATTTATCGATGGCCTTTTGAAGTCTCCCTTTATTTTTAGTGATATAGTCACCTAATCGAGATGCTAGTGACTTACTAGATCTACTAGAAGGGTCGATAGAACATTCCAGCATCAATATTTCCAACAAGACCCCTGTAAGCTCTGTTAAGCTTGTGTCTTTCGATGTCTGAGGCTGGAATATGTATTGCTCCATGGCCATTTTTCTTTTTCTATGTCTCTGCACACACTCACAGAAATATAAGCCTTCGATATTGTAATAGACGATTTCCACCTGATCTTTCGGTGAGTTGGCTCTAATGATACGTGACTTCGCTTGTTCGATATTTCCTGGGTTGAAGTCGTAATAACAGATGTGTGCAGTTTTTCCTTTCGTACGTAAATCAGTACCAGCACATCCTGACTGTGCCATGATGATGAGTACTCTCTGATTGTTACGAGGATTTTTTGATTCAAAAGTATTCACCATACTTTGGCGATCCTGTACTTTAGTTTTACCCTGCAAGAAATCTACTTGCTCAGCACGAGGGTATAGCTTTTTAATACATGCTTGAATGGCAAGCCCCGTAGCAATTTCGTCAACGAATATGATGCTGCCATCTCGCATTTCTTCACCAAAATTATCGGAAAGTAGCTTGCTGAGAAGAATTGATTGATCAACCCACTTCCTAATACTCTTCGCAGTAACTTTGGGGTTTGCGATTTTATTTGCGATTTCTAAGCGTTCACTGTTTTCTTTCCCATAAAAGGACGGGTGAACAATGGTACGAGAGACTTGACCGACAAACTCTAAAAAGCTCTTCTTTTTAGAGCTACTTGAGGAAGAGCTTGTTTGAACCATATCCATGCTGCTTCTTAATTTGTTAGCGCTACCCATTTCTTGATTATAGGTATTTTGAAATTCGTTACTCAGTCTTTCGAGCCGCCTTTTCTGGCTCTTAAATGTATCGTCAAGAACTAGGTTGTCGTCTGAAGTGATGACATTAGGAATTCGTCCACCCCATTGGTCTTTAACATCTTCGCGTTTAACGATAATACATACCTCATTGAGGATTTTTTTGAAGTTTTCAACGAGACTAACGTACTGTAAAAATGCAGTTTGAAATTCATGATAGTTCATGTTGGCTGTTCTGAAGGAGGGACGAGTCAAGTATTTCGTCAACTTCCCTTTGACGTCTTGGTGTTTCTCTTCGATTAGTCTCTGCATCCGTTCAACAGTGTAGACTTCCTCCGAACCAGACTCAAACTGTCCCTTCGGCTCTGTCAAAGATAGGAGGGCATATGGGTCACTGTCATAGTTTTGGTAGGGCGTGCCGGTAGAGAGTAGAACAAATGGAGGTGCCCCTACTTTTGATGACACCTGAGTAATTAAGGCTTTAACACCCTTATAGGTGTTTTTTTCAATATTATGTAAGCTTTGAGCTTCGTCAATGAAGAGCCCTGACCACGCAACATTTTCAAGGCCTTTTGATTTCCTGGAGGTGGCGACGGTACTTACGGCATCGTTATTGTAAATAATGACTTTTCTCTGATGACTTAACGATGGATTTAAAACGTCGCCGGGTTTTGGACTATAAATATCTTGAACGGGGTGGATTGATAGTAAGTGACAGCCTTCGCTATTTTTCTCATCTCCGTTAATGATCTCATTAAAGGTCTTTGGGTCAAGTCGTCCAGTTTTACTGTTAAATATTTGAGGTGACCATGGTCTTAAAACTCTTTTTTCTCGATAGTTTTCTTTGATCTCACTTTGCAGCTGGCGAATTTTTCTTGTAACCAAAGGAGCTTTTAATTTGAGTCCACTAATATGTCGGAGGTAAACATCGATTGCTCCCATAGTCTTCAAGAACTTTCTGTTTTCAGTAATTTTCTCCACTCGATTAAGCTGTTTTTCGAGTTGACCGAGTTGTGCAATGACGAGATATTCTTGCAGTTTTTCAACACTCTGTGCCATTACATTTCTAGGACATAAGAACAAGATTGGTGCTGATTTATCCTTGAATAGGTGCATAAGCAGCTCAGCCATCACCAAAGTTTTTCCTAAGCCCATTTCCAGCCCCAAGATAGCTCCGGGGATTCCTTTATGTTTCAAGTTAAGAATCCTTGCCAGAGAATCCCTTTGGTAATCTTTAAGTTGGTAGAAGCCATCTACATTGAGATAAACAGGAATTTGGTCAACATCGATATTTTTCTCTTTCAGTAGCTCTGAGTGTGCGCAAGTCAGCACTTTAGTGACACACTGCGCGTCGATACGCGCCTGTTGCTCGGCGACTTTTTTATGGAGCATGCTCAAGCCTTTTATACATCCGATGCTTAAACTGCTTAAAAAGTCTCCTTCATGGCTAGAACTTTCGAGCTGCCCGAAGATTTCATCGATGAGCTGCTGCTTGGCTGTTCGGGTGATGGAGTCTTTTATAGCTTTAGGTGCTTTCGACTTTGCACCCATAGTTCGTTGTCTTTTGGCCGTTGCCCTCTCTTCGTCGGATGAGATTTGCTCGTCATCTTCCCTCGTAGGTTTCGTAGGTTTACGTTGCTCGGGTATTAAACTGAAATTTTCAGAGGAGCTTCCATTTATATACGTGAGGCCTTTCGTTTGGATGTGCTCAAATAATAGGTATGTTTCGTGTGTTGTCAACCAGTAGAAATGGTCTTTGTCAGACATGAGATGTGAAGTGGACTTACATGTATTCTGTAGAAATGATGGTCCTAATCTCTTGCGGTCATAATGTACGGATTCTGGCCAACCAGTATCGGTATATCGTGCGATAAATGGCTTTAAGCCGATGCGGTACTTGTATTTTTGGTAGGAATATGTCAAGTACTCGGTTTTTTCAAGCAGCTGTTTATCCGGTGAGAGAAAAGTGTCTAAATGGTTACCTATCGATTCTAAAAATGCATTTTGTAGGTAGTATAGGTTCATGAAAAATGACGAGTTTCCCCGTGAACTTGCCTGAAACACCCCATCACCTTCAGTCGCTTGGTCAATGATGATTTCAGATAAAAATTTATCTTTTTTTGCCAAATCGATTAACCATTTGGGTTTCTCTCCTGGAACCATTGTTAGTTCAGGCATAAGGTGTTCTATTACATGCTTGATAACAGGGTAGTAGTAATGGCTTGCTTCTAGATCGCTTTCATTTTGGATCAACTGGAGAAAATTTTGAAAAATGTTCCCTACGTAATCATAATTCACCCCTAGTGCTGGAGCTTTTCCATCTTTCTGATGTGAGCTGTCCGTTGCAAAGCGAAGTTGGTAGGTCCGGTTTTTACGGTGGTTTAGGAATGTTTCTGTTACAGCTTTGTAAGCGGTGGAAATATGAGTTTTTGCTTGTTCATCACCATCGGTATATAAGCTAATGAGATCTTGAGTTTCTATACCGGGAGTCGAAGGTTCATCAAAAAATAGTGATATTTTATCAACGAGAAAATTTTCAACTGAATGGGAGGTGTGATGTGATACTTCGGCTTTATAAAAACAGCCACCACTTTGCCACAGAGGGATAACTAAAGTAATTGGACTATTTAAGATTTCGGTTAGTGTTGTGCATTCTTTTTGTATTGGCGATTCTTTTTGAGCCAATCTCTGAAGTAGGTTTTTAGCTTTGACAAAAGCGTCCGTTTCTTTCCCCTTGTTTTCTGCGTGGGCTAGGATTTCATATTTTATCAGAAACAGTTGAGACGCCGAATCATCTGGCAATTCTTGGCGTAGGTAGGCAAGTAATTTTGAAGCGATAGCCAGCTTATCATCGCCTGAGCTACTAGAAATAACTTTTAAATACAAATCATTGAGGATAAAACGCGCA
>JAJFMC010000041.1 GCA_021772365.1 Chlamydiota bacterium | reverse complement strand
ATAGATGGTTATTGGCAATTTCCCTGCCGAGCAATCTAGGGCGCCGACTTTGGCAAAAATCTCACATTGAAGTGAGAGCAGTACATAATTAATTTAGGTGTGAGTTGAACCATGCCTAAACTTTCTAAGAAAAAGATCGTTACCTATTTTAAATATATCCAATCCATCGAGGACGGAGGGGAGTAATCGGTCTCTAGGAGCTTTCTCGTTGCAAGAAATAATTTTGTGTCTGGATCGCTATAAGCTTGTTTTTTATATGTTTTTTCAGGTATTTTTTCATCAAATGATTCTAGAAGATGGGAGGTTTTGAGGTTGTCAACGCAAACGCAGAAACAGCAGTGGGTTCCGTCACAACTGGTCCTTAAGAACGGAGAGAGGTTCTCCGGACAGTCCCCTGAATGGGATTGTGGGACATTCTATGGGGAGATTGTATTCACTACCGGAATGACAGGTTATCCAGAGTCATTGACAGACCCTTCTTATGCAGGACAGATCTTGTGCTTTACCTACCCATTGATCGGTAATTATGGTGTTCCACCGAAAAAGCTGTGGGAATCGGTAAAGATCCATGCACGTGGAGTGATTGTCAGTGAGACCTGTGAGAATTGGAATCACTACCAGGGAGATCAGTCGCTCGTCGATTGGTTGAAATCTCAAAATGTGCCGTTGATCACCCGCATTGACACTCGAGCAGTCACCAAGATATTACGCGCATCGGGGACAATGCTTGGTGCGATTACTACGGAAAACAAACGGAAGTTTCATTTCGAAGATCCCAACAAAGAACACCTCGTTTCGCAAGTGTCGATTGATCAACCCAAATCTTACAATGATGATAAAAAAAATAAAGTCATTTACGCCATTGACTGTGGAATGAAAGAAAACATTGCTCGCTCACTTGTAGAGCTACCCGTCACAGTGCACCGTGTACCCTATAATTACGATTTTACAGAGAAACCTTACGATGGCGTGTTTATTTCCAATGGTCCAGGCGACCCGACGATGTGTCCGGAAACCGTAGAGATCGTTCGTAAAGCTATGAAAAAGAAGAAGCCTATCTTTGGAATCTGTTTGGGCGTACAAATTCTATCCTTGGCTGCGGGAGCGAAAACATATAAGCTACCCTTTGGACACCGCGGCCATAATCAGCCTTGCATAGAGATTTCTTCTAAAAAATGCTACATAACAAGCCAAAACCACGGATATGCCGTGGACAATACCTCCCTTCCAAAAGGATGGCAGGTGACGTACCGGAACCTGAATGACGAATCTGTCGCAGGGATTAGCCACAAAACCCACCCATTTTTTGCAGTGCAATTTCATCCTGAGGCAACGCCAGGACCGACGGACACACACTGGTTATTTGAAAAATTTTACGAGATGCTATGAAGAACAGTAAACGCAAAAAACTCAAAAAAATCTTAATTCTCGGATCGGGAGGTCTCCGCATCGGTCAGGCCGGAGAATTCGATTACAGTGGATCGCAAGCGATAAAAGCCTTGAAAGAGGAGGGCTTGCTGACAGTACTCATCAATCCCAACATCGCCACAGTCCAAACCGATGAAGATATGGCCGATGAAGTTTACCTACAGCCTCTGAATTTCACGACAGTCAAACGTATCATTGAGAAGGAAAAACCTGATGGTATCATCCTGAGTGTTGGCGGACAGACGGCTTTAAACTTGGGATTGAAGCTGGACGAAGAAGGAGTCTTAAAAAAATATGGCGTTAAAGTCTTAGGGACGCCGACGAAAGTGATACGTGTGACAGAAGATCGCGACCTTTTCAAAATTGCTCTAAAAGAAATATCAGTCAAAACAGCACGCAGTATCACCGTCGAGACGGTAAAGGATGCGGTGGAAGCTGCAAAAGAGATTGGCTATCCCCTTATGATGCGTTCGGGATTTTCTCTAGGTGGTTTAGGATCAGGATGTATACGTACAGAAAAAGAGCTGATTCGATGTGCAGGAGAAGCTCTAACAGGAGCGCCTCAACTTCTTATCGAAGAATACCTAGGTGGTTGGAAAGAGGTTGAATATGAAGTGGTACGTGATTCCGGTGATAACACCATCACGGTCTGTAACATGGAAAATTTCGATCCGATGGGTATCCATACCGGAGAGAGTATCGTTGTTGCACCATCGCAAACACTGACTAACGAAGAGTATCACCATCTCCGCGAAGTGGCGATTAAGACAGTCAAGCACCTTGGAATTATAGGAGAATGTAATATCCAATACGCGTTAAACCCGCAAAACGGCGATTACCGTGTTATCGAGGTCAATGCACGCCTCTCTCGTTCTAGTGCACTAGCTTCAAAAGCGACAGGATATCCACTAGCCTTTGTATCGACAAAATTGGCTTTGGGAAAAAAACTTTATGAGATTAAAAACTCCGTCACCAAAAAAACTACTGCATTTTTCGAACCGGCCCTCGACTACCTCGTTGTGAAAATGCCGCGTTGGGATATTCATAAACTTAAGGCTGCAGAGAGAACGATCGGTTCGGAGATGAAAAGTGTCGGCGAAGTGATGGCAATAGGGAGGTCTTTTCCAGAGGCCTTACAGAAAGCAATCCGCATGCTTAACATCGGAACACACTCATTACTCGACTACCCACATACTATAAAAAATCCAAAGAACGAAATCAGTACAGCTACCGATAGAAGGCTTTTTGCAATTGGGAAATATCTCGAGGGGGGAGGGACTGTAAAAGATGTTCATAAACTATCAGGTATAGACCCTTGGTTCTTACATCACCTCCAACGTCTCGTCGACTACGAAGCATCATTTTCTAAATTGAGTCTTTCCGATGAGCTTCTTTGGGAGGGTAAAAGACTAGGCTTTTCCGATTATTTGCTAGCTAAGCGCAAAGATATGACAGAAGATAAAATGCGCAAAGAACGTATCAAACGGGGCATCACCCCCTATATCAAACAGATCGACACTCTTGCTGGTGAGTTTGCTGCAGAAACAAACTACCTCTATATGACCTATCACGCGCAGCGCAACGATATCGCTCCATCGAAAAAATCTCCGATTATCGTGCTTGGATCAGGCCCCTACTGCATAGGCTCTTCCGTGGAGTTCGACTGGTGTGCGGTGAACACTGTCAAGCAATTCCGTAAGCGTGGTCAAAACACGATCATTATTAATTCCAACCCCGAGACAGTCTCTACGGACTACGACGAATCGCATCGTCTTTATTTTGAAGAACTCACTTTAGAACGTACACAAGATATTGCCGATTTTGAAGCAGTAAAAGGGATCGTAATCTCTGTTGGCGGGCAAATCGCCAACAACCTAGCGCTTCCTCTATATAAGGCTGGTTATCCCATTATCGGCACATGCCCAACAAAAATTGATAACGCTGAAAACAGGCAAAAATTTTCATCACTACTCAATAAGCTCGATATAGACCAACCTGAATGGGAAGAGATTACCACTGTTGCTAAAGCAAAGGCGTTCGCACGCAAAGTCGGTTACCCCGTTTTGGTGCGCCCCTCTTATGTTCTTTCCGGAGCCGCAATGAATACCGTACATTCTGATGGGGAAATGGAGCAGTTTTTGAAGGAAGCTGCCGTTGTCTCCCCCGATCACCCGGCCGTCATCAGCCAGTTCATTATGCACGCCAAAGAGCTAGAAGTCGATGGAGTGGCAAAGAATGGGCAAGTGGTCATCGAAGCGATGACAGAACACATCGAAAATGCAGGTGTACATTCCGGTGATGCCACGATTGTCATCCCACCACAACGCCTGTATCTTGAGACGATCCGAAGGACTAAATCCATTACACGCGATATTGTCAAAGCATTGGATATTACGGGGCCGTTTAATATGCAGTTTATTGCCCGTGACAACGAAATCAAAGTTATCGAGTGTAACGTTCGCGCTTCACGTTCGTTTCCTTTTGTGTCTAAAGCCACAAATCATAACTTTATTGCAACAGCGGCAGACGTTATGCTCGGAAGACACAAGCGTACTTCCTACGAAACTCTTGAATTGAATTATGTAGGGGTGAAATCGCCACAGTTTTCCTATAGTCGCTTGAAGGGGGCAAATCCTGTGGCACATGTTGAGATGTCATCGACAGGCGAGGTCGCTTGCCTAGGCGATACTTTTCAGGAAGCTTTTTTTATGTCGTGGCTCGCCACGGAACAACATATTGCAGGTAACCGTATGCTTGTCAGTATTGGTGGGGATAAAAAGGTTAAACTATTACCCGAGTTGATTCGTCTCGAAGAACAAGGCTGGGAAATTTACGCAACGGAAAATACGCACGAATATCTGACACGTAATGGCGTAGGATCTAGTTTTCTCTATAAAGGTAGTGAAGGGCTGGAACCCAATATCATGACAGCTATCGCTAACAAAGAACTCGATTTGATTATCAACATACCTAGGGCATTATCACCCGATGATAATCAAAGTGATGGATTTAAGATTAGACGCTTAGCAATCGATCATCACATACCGCTTATCACCAACTTGCCGATAGCGCAGATGTTCCTTCAGTGTCTGACGAAGCTCGACCTCGAAAAAATACCTGTTCGTTCGTGGAATGAATATGTCTCGAGTAAAAAGTAGAAGTTAGAGGGAATAGCAAAATTATTTGTATCTACGTTCAAATTTGTATAAACCATCACTGGTGTTCATTACATAACATGACTGCCCATTTTTTCTTTGAAAACTCTCCATTATATCGTAGAACAGCGTGAAATTCCCTTGTAAAATTTACCTAGTTGCCCTAATCTGGCGCTAACGTTTACCAGCGAGAAAATACAAATGAAACAAGCTTTTGCAGGGCGTGATATCCTAGCCATAGATGACTTTTCCAAGGAGGAAATTCTTCAAATATTAGAGTCAGCGAAGGACTTACAGTCCAATCCACAGGCCAACAGTCTCCAAGGGTACATCCTTGGGAGTTGTTTTTTTGAGCCCTCCACACGAACACGGCTATCTTTCGAATCGGCGATGCAGCGGCTTGGTGGCAACATAATGGGATTTGCCGATGAAGATGTTATAGCGACCCAAAAAGGAGAAAGCCTGTACGATACCATGAAAATTCTGGAGAGCTATGTCGATGTGATTGTAATGCGTCACACTCTAGAGGGTGCGGCACAGTTAGCTGCGGATTCTATTGACATCCCCGTAATCAACGCAGGTGACGGTGCAAATGAACATCCGACTCAAACTCTTCTCGACTTATTCACCATCCAAAAAACACAGGGTCACCTAGATAACCTCTCCATCGCCATGATTGGAGATCTTAAATATGGCCGCACCACACACTCACTCGCACGTGCCGCTGTACACTTCGGGATGCGCCTTTATTTTGTTGCTCCACCGTCCTTGGAAATGCCCAAAGAAGTTTGTAATTTCCTTCGTGATAACAAAATAAAGTTCTCCTTTCACAGAGAAATCGAAGAAGTCCTCCACAAAGTCGACATCCTTTATCTGACTCGAATTCAGAAAGAGCGTTTTGCTGATAAACAAGAGTACATACGTCTGAAAGACCGTTACAAACTCACCGCTTCTGATTTAGTAAACGTGAAAGGTAACCTAAAAGTTCTCCACCCATTACCAAGAAATGAAGAGATTGATCTTAGCGTTGACCAAACACCATACGCCTCCTATTTTAGCCAAGCAAAAAATGGCGTAGCCATCAGGCAAGCAATTTTACGCCTAGTTTTGGGCCAACATTAACGAAGAGAGTAAAATATGTTTACAGAAAACAAAACATTACCTATTTCGGCGATTGGACAAGGAGTCGTCATCGATCATATTACCGTAGGGCAAGCACTGACTATTATCAAACTTCTAAAACTATCAAGCCCCGATCACCCCATCATGCTTGGCCTGAACCTCCCAAGTGTGTCTATGGGTGCAAAAGATCTCATCAAACTTGAAGAGCATACCCTATCTGATAAGGAGTATGATAAAATCGCAGTCCTCTCTCCTAATGCAACCATTAATATTATTGATGATTTTAAGATCATCGAAAAAATGAAGCTAGAGCTTCCAGACAAAATTGCCGATATTACTCCATGCTCCAATAGCCGTTGCGTTACAAACTATGAAAAAGTGAAATCTCTCTTTGTGATCAATAAGCGCGGACCGTTGGCTATTCAACTACGCTGTTACTACTGCAGGAAGCAGCTGACACAGATATCACCGTGATAGTCGCACACCTTCATCGCGAGATGCACAATATTTCTTGACATCGTTTAGCACTGAGATTATCTTCGTTGCTAAGAACTCTATACCGAAAGGGGATGACTCATGCTA
>JAJFMC010000005.1 GCA_021772365.1 Chlamydiota bacterium | reverse complement strand
GGAATTGCAAAACTATTTGGGGGCTTTTCTAGGCCTTTTTCCGTTTCGTTTCGGACTCGTTCTTGTTAAATACGTATGGTTGATTACGAACTCCGCCCTTTACGAAACAAAAAAATCCTCTAGACGACCCTTGCAACAAATTTTGCTATTTCCTCTAACAATTTCTTTTTTGCTGATTGCTCAGTTGACTTTCAGTAATCAGATGGAAGAAGCGTATGATGTCATCATTGTAGGAGCCGGAACAGCTGGAAGTATTGTTACTACACGATTGTCTGAGGAGCATCCAAATAAAAGTATTCTTCTTATCGATGCTGGAGGTCCTGTTTCAGCGAATGTGGGTGGAACAGACAGGCCTCCGTATTTCGCTGAAAAGAAATATGGTCCCACATATTCTGACGTACCGGGTGAGTATGGAATTATCTTTAGGCCTAAAATGCGGCAGAAATACATCATTGAACAATCCCCGATGTACTTCCAGGGGAAGGGGTATGGCGGTACGAGTGAATTTAATGCGATGTGTTGTCAAGTACCCCCTCCCATTGATTTCGATTCTTGGCCTTCTGGGTGGAAGTGGAAAGATATCGCTTTGTATTTTGATCGAGTACTGAAACGTGTAACTGTATCTACAACACCATCTGTCGATGGAAAAGATTATGATTTAGAAAAGGCGGATGTCGTTATCGCAATGGCTAAAAAAAATGGCATTCCTGAAGGGGATACCCTTTTTCTGGAAAAGGGAGGAGTAACCTTTTATGGTCGATATTCTGTTTCTTCCTATAAAGGGGAGCGTGGTGGTCCTATTTCCGGTTATCTCCAGCGGGTTGTGGATCGAGAAGGTCATTCAAAGATGAAAAACCTGCATCTTAAACCTAATTCAACAGTCGAATTGTTAAGTTTCAGAGATGGCAGAGCGATATCGGTTACTTATAAGGGCAAAGACAATGGATCAGAGACTGTGAAGGTGAGCAAAGACGGTATTGTTATTATGGCTGCGGGATCTCTTAATACACCAAGGATTCTTTTGCTTTCTGGAGTTGGTCCGAAAGGGGGAGAAAAACAAATATTTGGTGAGTCGACGAAGCGAACCTTCAGAATTGATAATGAAAGTGTGGGTACTGCGTTGCATGATCATTATATGATTCCGATAGCTTTTGAATATACAGGTGAAGTGTTTAAAGGGAAAAGTAAAGAAAAGCTGATTAGTGACTATGTCGAGAGTAGAGTCGGTCCCTACGCGCAATACGGGCCATCTTTGCTACTTTTCGGGGCTGGAGGTGGTGAACGACGTAATTTTGAAATTGCTGTTGCTTCTGGAGGTATAGCATTACAGCAGAAACCTTTCTCAAAAACTAAAAAAATTCGCGCTTTTACCATGCCCTTTTACCCCAAAAGAAGGAATACCCTATTAATTGGTGACGATGGCAAAATTATAAAGATTGTACCTATTGAGAAGGACGAGGGGGCAGACACACTTGTGATGGCATTAGCTTTGCAGAAACTTCTTCGTTGGTCCAAAGCGGACCCGTTACTAAGAATCGTTGGAGGCCTTAGTGGAAAGTCAGAAAGCCTTGATGAGATAAAAAAACACATCAGAACTTCTAATAAAGTGATTAGTTCGGCTCACATTGGAGGGGGATGTCCACTCGGCGAGCATGGGGGAACAAACCCACGCTCACTTGTTGTTCGAGGAACCCAAAATGTTTATGTCGCTGACGGTTCATTGATCCCTGCTCCTTTAGGTGCACATCCCGTTCTCACGATTATGGCACTAGCAGAAAAAATTGCAGATATGATTGGGGTTCAACTAGAAGAGTCTCACTAGTGAGTTGTAGGCGGCAAGGAAAGAAGGCTGTCGGTAATGCGTATAGATTCTAGCATTGCACGACCATTATGGTATGGGGACTTCCAACTGCTCGCTTTATTTCCTTTGGCTTTACCAGACTCATCAATCGTTTGATGCCAATCTCCAATTTTCCAGTCGACTTGATGTTTTTTGATCCACCCAAGGGTTTTTACGTAATTATCGAGATACTGTTTTTCGCCGGTCAACTGGTACATGGTCAATGCACTGACTAACGTTTCAGCCTGCACCCACCATACTTTTTCTCTTTTATCCGCTATAGCGTTGAATTTTCCTCCATTATAGTACCCTCCAGCATGAGCATCGAAACCATATTTCTTAGCGTAAGCAAAGATATCTTTGAATAAGGGGATAAATGGTTTTGTGGGCTGATTGGTCACTTCCAGTGCTTTTCTCAAAAGCCATATGTTTTCTAAGTCATGACCGTATGAGACTCGGTCATATTTTTCTCCTGTTAACCTTTTCCAATTTTTCTGGAACTTGTCGGTAGTGAACGGCAGTGTGTCATGGACCATTGTATCACTGTGAATGATGATGAGTTCCTGTAGTATTTTGAGAGCTTTAGGGTCTTTAGTTGCTTGGTAATAAGTGGTAATTGCTTCCATGATATGAAGGTGGGTGTTCATGAGTTTAAACTCTGATGTAACCCCTAAGTAGGTTTTCTTTATTTTGCTTGTGGGTTTCCAGTTTTTTGTGAACGATTCATTAAAACCTTTGTTTTCATTGTCATAAGATTTGGTGTGTATAGTGTTAAACAGTTCCTCAGCTTCTTTCAAGGCAATTGGATCTCCACTGGCAAGAGCATATTCTGAAAGGGCGTAGAGAGCAAAAGCTTGTCCGTATAGGTGTTTGTCAGGTTTTGTGACAAAGTCCCCAGAAGAACTCACTTCCCAGTAGTAGCCTTCGTTTTTTTGATCCTTCATTGACTTGATTAGAAAATTGAAACCATGTTTAGCTGCATTTAAAATTTCCGGTTTTGATGAGGAAGCTCTTGAAAGACGGGAAAAAAACCAGAGAGTTCTCGCTTGAGTGACTAGCGCTTTATTTGTAGGTTCCAGGATTTGACCCTCGAAATCGTGGTTTAACGAGTATCCGCCGTTTGGATCGATGACTTTTGGATACCAATAAGGAATAATGTTGTTTTCAAGAATATTTACTACTTCCCTCCTATTTTCAATGAGTATCTCTCTATGCTCTGGAGGAATGGAAGAGCTAGCAGCCAATGGCTTAATGATAAATATCATGAATAGTAGAGAAAAAAGAGGCTTTTTCATGTGAATATTCCATTTTTATTTTATCCAAATGAGTAATACATTCCATGATTTTATGAAAACCCAATTCGTATCTGTTCACGCAATGCTGTTAACTTAAGCCCTTTCACTACTTCCGAAGCTCAATTTGTCCAACGATTTATCCCAGGTTACACCCCAATGTCATTGAGTAAAATAATCACTGACTACTCTAAGATCCTGTATCACCGGATACATCCGCGCGCGCGACCTATTCGGTTTTGGTGAGTTTTTTTCTGAAGAACCTTAATTATTTTAATTCAATGACATTG
>JAJFMC010000400.1 GCA_021772365.1 Chlamydiota bacterium | reverse complement strand
TTAGAATGGCAGAACTGCTTTTGCTTGTTGCTGAAAGAGCTCAATTCGGTAGGTACTTCTTCAATAAAGACAAAAGCAGTTTTGTCTCTCCAAGGTTCCAATTGTGTCTCTTGATCGAAATATATCTTAGTGCCGTTGAACGATGCAGAGATTATCTTAGAAAAAAATTAGCTGGCATCTATACTGCTCTCACTTTAATATGAGAATTTTGCCAAACTCGGCGCCCTAGATTGCTCCAATAGCCTCATCCCGATCTTGCTCATCCTGCCCATCCGGTAAAAATATTGATTAATCACGCAGACTAAAAAATCGCCTCCTGCTACAACTCATTAATACAATGTATTGTATACCCAAACAAGCTGAAGACAAAACTAGCAGGAAATAAAAGGGCTAACAACAGGTCACTTTTTCAAGTTTGTACCATCCCATGTCTAAGCAGTACTGCCATAGTTTTTTTAAGGACGTAACAAGAATGGCACCTAGAATTACTCCTTTTAAAATCATGCCCAAATTTCGTTAGTGGATTTTAAGATAGAGCTACCATCAAGAATAATAAATTTCTCTATGTTCTACAGAGTCATAACAGCTAACGGCAAAAGTTGGAATATCGCTGGGGAGTTCCTCGATCACTTCTTCCAAATAACTCTCGAAACCTTCTGTACTCTCAAATTGAGAAATTGACATCAGGGGGAAGAATATTAAATCAGGCTCATCCGAATATTTCCGAACACAACGTACCAAGGACAAATCCGAATCAATATGGATTTTTATTTTAAAACGTACTCTTATATTTTTGAAAAGTTCTCTAAAATATTTTTCGATATGTTTTTTTGCTTTTTTGTCTGGTGCAACTGTTTGCACATTAACTACACGATCAGACCAAATAGGGCTAGTTCTTAGAGAAAGAATGAATCCTACGAGCAGTTCAAAATCATCACGATGATCTGGATTCCACCAAACGTCAATCGTTTTTTTCTCTGGAGATTTTTCAGAAAGATCGCTAATACTAAATTTTTCCACCTCAAAATAGAGTAGGATATTGCGCTCATAAGCATTCGCAGTATCAAACATTTGTATTAACCCACTCAAAGTTTCATCACCTCGATCTGAATAGGTCAATAAAATAGTGTTGGGCCGTAGTGAACCGAGTCCATGTGATTTCATCATTTGACAGATACCATCATAGTAACTTCCATGACTAAGGACTTCAGTAATGCATTCAATTGATCGTTCCGATAACCAATCTTTGATGGTCTGATGTTTTTTCTCAAACTGATCGGAATCTTCCCAAATCTCTGGAAGAATAGTCGCTATTGTTAAAATGCCGTTTCTATGGACAAGAGCCTGTGCGAGATAAATCATTTGCTCTCTCATCGTCGGAGATCTAGTAACAAGAAGAATCTGCGGCATCCAATTGACTGCATGATCTTCTGTATCATTGAGATGATATAGAGCCTTTCTAGATAAATATAAAATAATGCTATCACGAAAATCATGAAAAGGGACATCGATATTTCTTTTGCTATAGAAGAAATATAGACCCAAAACCAAGACTATTGCTAAAATCGCCCATATAGGATCTATTGCGAGCATCGTCAAATAACACAGTACAGCACCTACTATTGGTATTTGCCACGGCACTCTAAATGTAGGTCGCCAGGAGGGAATATGAATTAATTCTGAAAGCCCAGCAACTAGGTTGATCGTTCCATAAGTCAAAAGACAAATCATGGTAAGTATAGGAAGAATCTGATCAATAGTTGTAAAAATAATCAAAAAACCAGCCGCCACTGTAATCAAAATTGTTGCGTAACGAGGTTCTCCATATTTTCCAAACTTCCGACTTAGAATTTTCGGTAAAGCACAATCTTCAGCTATCATCTGCATCATACGAGGGGCTCCAATCAAATTTCCTAGGGCACTCGACAAAGAAGCACTCCATAGACCGACATACATAAAAATAGGAAATTTAGATTGTTTCAACATAATAAACGGATCTGCAGCTAGAACTCTTGGGTCGAATACGCTCGACAAATAGACTGCAATAAGAGAGTAAATAGCAGCAGCAAATAAAACGGAGGCAAGAGTCCCTACAGAAAGTGATCGCGAAGGATTTTTTAGCGTACCTGAAAGAGCCATTCCGGCTTCAATGCCCGTGAGAGCTGGATAAAATACTGCAAATGCCGCCCAAAAACCTAATGGAGGTTGATAATAGGGCTCCATCGTTCCCGCGTAGTTATTTTGCATGCCAAGAAAAAGACTTCCAACAGTTAGGAGAAGTATTGTAAAGATAAGAGTTTGTATTTTCAATGCCAGGTTTGCTGAAGAAGAAGATAAGAACGCTAAAACAAGAAGAGTAGCGATTTCTACACATACTAAATCAAAAGAAGGGTAAATTGAAGTAATTGAGTAGGCAAAACCTGTAACACATAGGGAACAAGAAACGAGTTGTGAAACGACAAGGGCCAACCCGATAGAGCCCCCAATTTCTATTCCTAAAGAGCGGGATATTAAAAAATAAGCCCCTCCTCCACCAACTTCCATATTTGTCGCAACCATTGCGATAGATAATGAGGTAATCGTCATCACCAGCAACGAGATTCCAATAATTAAGCATAACTCGAAAAGGCCAACATTCCCTAGAACGACACCTAATCTAAGGAATAAAATAACACCAAACATCATCGTGACATTTGGTACAAATATCCCTTTAAAAGTTCCAAAACCTGTATTTTTAACCATAAGATCCGTTTGTAAAATTAGAAATCTAATTAATTCCCTCTCCCAAGCAGGAAATTTTCGATATCAAAAATCCTTCCTGAGATATAAATGAAAATTCAAATAATTACAGATAATACATTAGATAGATCTTATGTTCAATACATTATCACATCATTACAGGGTAACAAGCATTAAAGGTCTGTTTAAAATGATATTGACACCATTTATTACAGTTTGATGAAAACTTTACGATTCAAAATTAGGATTTTGACAAAAAAATTAAATGTACCATATCACACATTTCAATTTTAATTAGTGGTCGGTGACCACTTCATAACACGGAGCTGTCCTTTCATCAACTTTAACGGTAACTTCCATGCGTTCGAGAAGACGTGCACAGTCTCGACTCACCCCCTCATAACTAACAGTCTTCCCAGCATCTTGGTAGCGCTGCGATAGGCGTGAAAGTGCTTCGAGAGCAGAGTGATCCCAAACTCTGGAATACTGAAAGTTGATAATGACATTTTCGGGATCACTTTTGAGATCAAAGAGTTCACGAAAACTCGAAATTGCCGCAAAAAAGAGTGGGCCATGAAGGTGATAAACTTTGGTATCTTTCCGTTGCTCCACATTTACTGTTATATGTGTAGCACTGTCCCATGCATAGAATAATGCAGATATAATTACACCTATAAGAACGGCAATTGCTAGATCAAAAATTACAGTTAGTACAGAGACTAAAATAATGACCAATGCATCCGTTCTAGGAATTTTATTTATAATTCGTAAACTAGACCAAGCGAACGTGCCTATAACAACCATGAACATGACCCCAGCAAGTGCGGCAAGTGGAATCATTTCTATGATTGGAGCACCAAATAGCACAAAAGAAATGAGAAAGAGTGAAGCTGCAATACCCGATAATCGGTGACGTGCTCCCGAGCTAATATTGATCATACTCTGTCCAATCATTGCACATCCGCCCATCCCTCCAAAAAATCCTGTCACAATATTTGCTGCACCTTGTGCCATGCACTCTTGACTATTCTTTCCATTAGTTTCTGTTATCTCATCGACAAGAGCAAGGGTTAGCAGGCTTTCTATTAACCCAACACTTGCAAGAATGAGGGAGTAGGGAAGAATGATGTAAAGTGTTTCGATATTAAAAGGAACCATTGGAAGGTGAAATTCAGGGAATCCACCAGCAATACTACCCATACTCCCGACGGTCGGAGTGTTGATATCAAAAAAGCTAGTGAGAGCAAAAATCGCCAATATAGCGACCAAAGCTGCAGGAATAGCTTTAGAAACTTTGGGAATTAGGTAAACGAGCAGGACTGTTAGAGCGGTAAGGCCAAGCATCGTATACAGCTGAGAGCCCTCCATCCACTGCTGGTTACCTACTGCATCTACCACTTTAAAATGACCGAGCTGAGATAGACAAATTACAATAGCTAGCCCATTTACAAATCCAAGCATGACGGGATGGGGCACTATACGAATCAACTTCCCCAAATGCAGTAAGCCGACAATCATTTGAATGACTCCCATAAGAATGACTGTTGCAAAGAGGTATTCGACACCATGTACTACTACTAGGGACACCATTACGACAGCTAGAGCTCCTGTAGCTCCGGAATTCATACCCGGTCGCCCGCCGAAAACAGCGGTAATTAACCCGACAAAGAATGCTGCATAAAGGGCAACAAGGGGGTTAACGTGCGCTACAAAGGCAAAAGCAACAGCTTCTGGAATGAGAGCAAGAGCGACGGTGGCTCCAGATAAGATTTCAGTTTTTATTTGTGCTAGGGAAAGTCTGTTTTTCATATAAACCATTAGTTAAAGTAAAATAATAATTAACATTTAATTATATATTAAACTTTAATTTAATGCAATTAGTTTATTTATTAGCCAATATTCACATGACCCTGATTGCCTTGCCCTTACCCACAAATCCTCTGAACGCTCATCCCCTCCATCATATCTTGTATTCGGAGCCATCCCTTCCAGATAGTTTGCCAACCCGGATCCCCGTCTGATTTTCTACCCAAAAAACCACCCAACATTGCAATCATCCTCCACATATCTTTTATAGTGATCGCACCCTTCAGTTTGTATCTCATTCTCAAAATGTTTATGATGCCTTTATCTACGTAATTTTCTGCTAATTCATCTGGATTCTGTCTGCAGAGGTCTCTAAGGAACAACAATTGCGTTGCTATCACTCCGAGTATCCCTAATAAAGAAACCAGCCTGGCGCCAGATTTTAGCTGTGCTGCCACTATACGACAACCCGTCTTTAAACATTTGTGATACTCCTCGATAATCCAGCGAAATTTATAAATTTGAGGCACCAAAAGCGCTACAGTAGTCGAAGATACTTCCAAAGAAGTTACCAATATCCATTCAAGTTCATTGTCACCAGGATCGTAAACTCTTAGATATGTAACAGGGACAGCTTTGTCATTCCTAGTTTTGGGAGGTTTCATCAGAGCCTGACCATGCTACTTTTAATCTTGCTATCCTTGAAAATGTATTCCCCCTTGATTTTAGATCTAACTCAAATTCCTCCTGTGGAAGAAGACTTCTCACCCATTCATGGAGTCCTCTTTCTTCCCCATATAAAACAAATTAGCTGCCCTTGCATTTGTTTCTTGAGAGGTTCACTTGATCTTAACCTTTCCTTCTGCTCATCGAGAATGTTTAAACTGCTAATCATATCAGAAGAAATTTTCGTTATCTCTAACTCTTCCTTTGTCGCGTTTTCCAAAGCTATATAAGCGCCAAATAGAATTCTGCTATCCACTGGTCTTCCATTTTTTCCTACTATGAATCCGTCTTCATTGAAGTGAAAGGCTTCGCTACCAAAAGTAGTTAGTGGGTAATAAGCTGAGTGACCATCTGTTTTACTTGTCATAATAAATACCTTTATATGGTTGTTTGTTCATGTTGCGAAGATATCTGCAACACTTGCGATGATGCTGAAGAAGAGAAAGATCCTGCACCTGCATACCTGGTCCCTTTATCTCTTGGTGAGTGTGGAGAAATAACCTTCAAACCGGGCTTGCGAGTGCAAACACGATACCATCGATAACAATAACGACATCTTTATTCGCCGCTTTCGCCTGAAAGCTGGCGGTATGGCTTTCGATATCGCGAAATACTACCTAGAATTAAAAATCGATAAAGAAGGTAGGTTCAACGAAGAACCTAGAGGACGTATAGAAAATGCGTGGCTCGACTTCACAATCTGCAAAGACCTTGGCTATTTACGCGTTGGACTTTATAACGTACCCTTTTCCAGAAATGCTCTAACATCTGACTCCAAACTGCTGTTTATGGATCGATCGCTCATTAAATTTGCACTCACAAAACTCGGTATCGTAGATAACACGGTCGGTGTGATGTTCCATGGCCGTCCTTTTGGAGCACATTTCGAATATGCTATCGGGATCTTCGATAATTTCGAGTTCGACAGAATCACAAAAATCAGAACGACTCATTCCGATCAACTGATGCCTGCAGGACGTCTTGTCATCAACTTTCTTCAACCAAACAGCCCTCATGACGGCTATGCAGACTATAAAGGTTCATACATTTGAAAAGGACACCGTTTCGCAATAGGAACGAATGTCACATATGTTGGTGACACAGAATATTTCGACAGAGTATTCGATCTATACGCATGGGGAGTCGACCTGTTTTATAACTACTATCGTTTCACCTTTCAAGCTGAGTACGACCAGTATCACGAAGAAGGAAGATACGACACATATGACAGAAACGAATATGGATGGTATATACAAGCGGGATACCTCGTTTGTGGTCCTGTTGAACTTGCAGTAAGATACCAAGAACTTGACAGTGT
>JAJFMC010000399.1 GCA_021772365.1 Chlamydiota bacterium | reverse complement strand
CTGTACTTCATGGAGGCGGACAGACGCTTGTTAACACCAATGACTGCCAGTACGAGCTGGCACATAAGGTTTGCGATTACATCGTCGACAAATACAAAACCATCGATTTTGCGATGGTAGGCTATTCCTCGGCAACAGCCTACCCGCAATGTTTCGAGAGCTTATCGACAGAAACTAAAGTGTCGGAAAAGTATAGGATCCGCGACCAGTTTCTCCATAAAACCGTCTCATACGTCAAACACCTAGGCGTCTCACATTTCCTCCCTTTTGCCGGGCAGTATATCCTTGGAGGGAAGTTTACACCTCTCAACAAATACCGCTCTCCCCCCTACCATGAAGAACTGCCTAACCTCCTTCCGCCCATCATCAAAGGGATGGGAGTAAGTAGCGAGATGGTTCTTCTTAATAGTGGAGAGCAGTTCGATCTGATGACGAAAAAACCATCAAAACCATTTACGCCTCACAATCCCGTCTCGAGGCAGCATTATATCGACAGAATCCTCGCTAATAAAAGCTTCACTTATGAAGAAATACCGTTAGAGCGCATTGATTTAGTCGAAAGGCTGCAAACAGCACACGATAAAATGCGGCACTACCAAGATGAATATGGCTACCATTCTAATTGGTCGGTCTACATCGACGTAGGATTCGATTTTTTCTATCACGTACCTTTCAATGGAGAACCGCTAGATAAAGCGGGAAAAGGATCTGAAGTTACTCCTTATGTCAGGATAACTCTCGACTACCGCCTGCTGACGATGATCCTAGACAAAAAAGCGCACTGGAATAATGCCGAAATCGGATCGCACCTCACCTTCTATCGTGACCCAGAAGAGTACGAAGTGGGAGTGTTCCGATTTCTGTCTTTCCTGCACAATTAATTGTGTGAGGTGAGTGGGTATTGATACAATGTATTGTATATAACACCTCAATTTGGAGACAAAATTGGCAGGAAATAAAAGGGCTAAAAACAGGTCACTTTTTCAAGTTTGTGCCATCCCAGGTTCGGGGTAAGGAGGCGAGTTGCTGAAGTACCTTACCTCAGAACTCGCGAACCTTCTCACCTCACACACATCGTACTCTACAGTACTTCGACTACTACCACGCTTACCTGCAGCTCTTTGCCAGCAATCGGGGGATTGGCATCCAGCTTGAAATGAGTATCATTCATCTCATTGACGATCACTTCGATCTCTTCGCCGCCAGGTAGACTCAGTACTAGATCGTCACCAACCTCATAATCGCGATCATCGGGCAATGCCTCGCGTTCAATATCGAAAATAAGATCCGGGCGGTGTGGGATCCCTTCTTCTACTGCAACGGTAAATTCTTTTTCGTCACCGGAACTCATCCCTAAAATCGCACTTTCTATGGCAGGAAGCATCTGGCCTTGACCCAATACGATCACGAGCCCTTCATTATGCTGATCACCTGTTGTGAACTCGTGTCCCTCAGGGGTTTTTCCTTTGATGTGTACTTTGACTTTGCTGCCGGCTTCTGCTTGTGCCATGCCTATCTCCTATAATTTGTGGTTATAATCCTCACTATAGGGGGGTGAATCTATTTCTTCTAGAAGAAATCAAAAAAAAACAGCTGTTAAATAAAAAATTAAATAAGTGTAAATGATTAGTTTATAAATATGTAAATGTATTGAATAATCAATGTTAATAACATATTAATGGCATGTTGTTTGAAAATGGGAGTTAATAGCAGTTAAATTCCCACTTTTATATCATTCTTTACGTATGTGGTGGTTCACTAGGTATATTAGGCCCTCAAGCCTAAAATTCCTAGTGGTTCAATGGGCAACCCATTCTTAATTTCTGATGGGGTTGCTTTTTTTATAACCATTTGAATTTTAATTGATAATATGGCATGATGCTTTCCATGCAAACGATTAATCATCTCTCAAACATCAAAGATACCGTACAATACGGATGGATTTCTCTAGGTCCGGAGTCTGCAAGCTCATATATGACCAAAAATTCCGCCGATTCACTGTCAGTCGTCGAAAAAATCGCTCTTGAGCGACTCGAACAATTGAAAGCTGAAGCTTGTGAGAAGTCGGGGATTAATGGCGATACCGTGAACATCAACATTCACAAAGCTGGATCTATTGCTCTCAACTATGGTAATAGCAAACGTACTGTTCTTGATATCACAGACAGGCTACTGCAAGGGATGGTTGATCGCAAGTCCGAAGGGGTGATCAATTCACTGTACCAGAAGAGCTACCGGAAGAAAATCGATGCCCTTCCTGATGATCCAGCAGAACTCCAGAAACGGTTAAACCTCCTCAAAAAAAAAGAAATGTATGAGTGGGTGGGACTCGATCTAAAGTGTAACTTATGGCTCAGTGATGAGGAAATTTATTTTATTTTGAAACATGAGCTTGCCGGTCATAGCATCCATAACGATAACCTCAAGAGATTTGGTCTTACAGCCATCGCAACGGTTATCAACTTCGTTAGCCTGCCCCTTCTTCTCGATGCTTCGTCCGAGTATCTTTTCGTCGTCGGAGCCCTATGTATCGGAGCCTTCGCTATCACAAAACTAGCTGTCGAAAGAATGATAAATGGTCAAGAGTATGCTGCTGACCTCGCAGCAGTGAAAGACGACCCGAAAGCCCTTGAAGGAGGTCTGCGCTTTCTGAAAAAAGGAATGATTAGAGAAGGGATTAAAAATAGACTCAATCCAACATTCACTTTATCGTCTTATTTTGGGCACCCTACCTATCGCGATCGCTATACCCAATTATTATTTTAGAGTAGAAGTTTTATAGCAATTCCCTCTGTACTTTTCTGGCGGTTTTGGTACCCGCCTTCAACTATAAAGTTCCAAAAGACCGAAACGAAATCGTTATCTATACCCAAACAAGTTGAAGAATTGGGAATCGGGCACGGGCAC
>JAJFMC010000398.1 GCA_021772365.1 Chlamydiota bacterium | reverse complement strand
CTAACATCCCCAACGCAAAGGTCGACGCCTACCGAATGGACTGGCGTACAAAATTTTTTGCTATCCTTTCCATGCCTATGGTCTCGTCGATTTTGATGCTTGGACTGCTCTTAGGATTTTATATCGAATTCAACAGCCCTGGATTTGGATTGCCCGGTGCCGTGGGTTTGACATGCTTACTGCTGATCATTATGGCCAACCTCTCTCTCGATATCGCGAATTGGCTGGAAGTGATTTTGATGTTAGTCGGTTTGACGTTGATAGCTGTGGAATTAGCACTACTGCCTACGGGAGGAATTCTCGGGTTTATTGGCGCTTTATTTTTCATCGGTGGACTCTTTGCAATCATGCTACCAGGAATCGATAAAATCGATTTTGAGTTCGACACACAAACGTTCAACGCTGCTGGTGAAGAGTTCTTTAAGCGGCTTGCATGGCTGTGTGGGACATTAGTTGTCGGATTTGTACTTATCGCCTATTTAAGCCGCTACATAAGCCCCAATCTCGCCGGTCTGAACCGTCTAGTACTCGCCGGTCACGAGCAAGAGGCTTCCGAAGGCTTCGTTGCCGGAGAGGATCCAGAAGATCTCCCAAGGCTGGGAACACGAGGCGAAGTACTCGCCACCCTACGCCCTGCAGGAAAAGTCATTATTGAAGATCAAATTCACGAAGCTGTCACCTCCGGATCGTTTATCGAAAAAGGTGAACAAGTCGTCGTCGACCACATCGATGGGAATGTCATCGTTGTAAGAAAAATAACAGAAGAAAAAGGAAAAGTATGATCACAGCTCTCATCCTATTAGGCGTCGGCTTTTTGGCCATATTACTCGAATTTTTCTTGCCCGGAGGGATACTAGGAACGGTTGGTGCGTTGTTTGTTTTGAGCAGTATTCTCGTATTTGCGGTGAACAGCGACTCACTAGTCCTCACCTTTGGGTATATCATCGTTACTGTTGTGTCCTTTGGGCTGTTGGTTAAATTTGCTTTGTGGCGTATAAGACACGGCGAGCCGGGTAAAACGATTTACTCAGACGCAGACCAACAAGGGTTTGTTGCTTCGTCATGGGACAGTGCTCTCGTAGGGAAAGACGGGCTGGTCTCAACAGACCTAAAACCTGGTGGCCATATCACCATCGAAGGAAAACAGTACTCAGCACTCTCTCAAAGCGGATATATACAGCAAGGAGAGGGCGTCACCGTCATTGGTGGTGAAGGCGAAACATTATTAGTTAAACAAACGACAAAAAGGATAAATCCATGAATACGAGCGTAGCGGTTACCGATTGGGGAATCGAATTTTATTTTATATTTATCGTCCTAGCGATTCTTGTAGTCGTTCTACTGAGCATTCTAGGAAAGTTTATCAGTTTATGGTTCCAGGCATTTGTCTCGGGAACACCCATTCCCTTTTTTAATATTATTGGGATGAGTTTACGGAAAATCCCACCACGAGTTATCGTTAACGCGAGAATTTGCGCATTTAAAGCTGGCATTAAGGACCTAACGGTTTCTGATTTAGAAACGCACTTCTTGGCTGGTGGCCATGTCCAGGAAGTTGTCTATGCGATGATCGCCGCCGATAAGGCGAATATCCCTCTCGACTGGAGAAAAGCGACAGCCATCGACCTAGCCGGACGAAATATCCGTGAAGCTATTGAGACATCTGTTTATCCAAAAGTTATCGACTGTCCAGAGACTGGTGGTTATATCACCGGTGTTGCTAAAGATGGTATCCAGATCAACGTACGTGCGAGGGTAACTGTACGAACAAACATCCAACAGCTCGTTGGTGGTGCGACGGAAGAGACGATCATCGCCCGTGTCGGTGAAGGGATAGTGAGTGCTATCGGTGGATCAGAAACACACTTGCAGGTTCTTGAATCACCGCAGCGTATTTCGAAACTTGTTTTGGAAAAAGGACTAGACGCATCTACAGCTTACATGATCCTTTCTATCGACATCGTCGAGATGGTACTTGGCGAGAATATCGGAGCGAGATTGCGTGCTGACAAAGCGGAATCTGACAAACGTATTGCCCAGGCTGAAGCTGAGAAGCGCCGTGCCATGGCTGTTGCTGCTGAGCAAGAGAACAAAGCAAAAGTTAAAGACATGGAAGCATTGCTTGTTGAAGCACAAGCTGCCGTTCCTCGTGCTATGGCCGGAGCTTTCGAGAAAGGGAACTTAGGCATTTACGACTATGCAAGGTTCCAAAATATCCAAGCTGACACAGAAATGCGTAAGAATATAGCAAGACCTGAAGAAGATGGCCCTAATAGACCCGAGCAATACTAAGGATTTTCGCTTATGACGCTGATTGAATTTGTTGGTTTTATCATTACGATGATCCTCGTTATTTACCTGTCCTCGAAACGGGCGATTCAGGAGAGGAAACAAAAGCTTGATCCTAATTATGATGGTGATGAAGAAGTCGATAATATCCACGAAATGGCACGTCTTCTCAACCTTTCACCTGAAGATGAGCAAGCTTTGGAGCAGGAACTTAGAGGGGAGTCTGCTCCTCCGCCTAATCCGGTTCAACAGAGAGTTAAACCACCGAAAAAAAAGAGAGTATCCCGAACTCTTAGTGACAAGTATGCTTTACATACGAACATTGAAAACTTCAAGCCGCGCTCGAAGGTAGCTGAGCGCAAGTACGACACCAAGATAGAGCACCGCTATGAAAAACCCCGAGAGTCTATTATCAACGAAGGGCTACGGACAGCTCCCGAAGTAGACCCGTATGCCCTTTTACACAAAAAGAAGGCTCGTATTAATAAGTTACTCTATTCTCTAGACTCAAAAAATGACATGATCGTAATACATGAATTATTAGGCAGACCTAAGGCTTTAAAAGATGATACAATTCATTGGTGATAGTTACCGAAAAATCAATGGGCATATCGCACAGCTTGCAAAGGAGTGTGGAAGAGATCCTGACGAGGTCACACTCATCGCTGTCACCAAATCGTTTCCTCTTGAACATGTCCTCCCCGCCTACGACATCGGGTGTCGTGAATTCGGTGAAAATAAAGTTCAAGAAGCACTGAAGAAAATCCAAAAAGCTCCTGAAGACATCAATTGGCATCTGATTGGCACACTACAAAAGAACAAGGTCAACAAAGTCGTTGGCAAATTCTCGCTCATTCATTCTGTCGACAGCTTAGAGTTGGCAGAAAAGATCGACGTATGTAGTGAAGAGGCCGGCGTGGAAACGAAAATACTCCTGCAAGTTAACACCTCAGGTGAAGATACCAAGCACGGCTTAACAGTGAGGCAATGGAGAAACCGCTTCGAGCGCATCTTGTCGCTAAAAAATATTTCTGTAGAAGGACTGATGACAATCGCTCCTTTTACAAGTGATTCAGAGATCGTCCGCGGGTGTTTCCGAAAGCTTCGAAACTTCCGCGATGAGCTTCAGGATACTTACGGTGACCGGGCGAACGTCCATCATCTGTCGATGGGCATGACGAATGACTATCCCATCGCCATTGAAGAAGGTGCAACAATTTTACGCATCGGATCAGCCATCTTCGGTGAACGGTATCGGTCGACATCAGAAGATAATAAAAGCTAGAATTATTACAGTTTTCCTAAGATATGTCACGCTAAGACTGAAATGGGCAGCAATCGGGGTCTACGGCGGCAGGATAATAATCTGGGTGATAAAGACGCTTGTATTGAATTTCCCTTTTGCCAAAATAGAATGTTCAGGCAATGCCGTGAACTTAAGGCCTTTCACTGCTTCCGAAGCTCAATTTACCTACCTCTTTATCTCGGGTTACACCCTAATGTTATTGAATTAAAATAATCACTAACCACTCTAAGATCCTGCATCACCGGATAGGTCGCGCGTAGCGCCATGGAAGTGCGCGCGCCCTATTAGGTGATGCAAAAGGTCTCACCTCTGAATATAATCCAGCTGAAGAAAATATTTTATATATTCTATACTCTACGTTAGTAACTTGATAAGCCTGTTTTCATTATAATGGCGAGGGTCTCCGGGCTTAATTTTCGATAATCGATGTTTTAGGTAACCCAACCAAGTTTTTCTTTCACCACTACCCATCATGTGCTGCAGGTGTGCATCAGATGGCAAAATGTCTGGGTTACCATTGATCAGTGCAATAGCACAGACAATAGGATCAGAAAGAGCGATAGCTGTACGAGGATAAATGGCCTTTCCGTCATCAGAATGAATGCTATACAGACACTGCCATTCTTTTAAAGCAGCCACAACAATGTCCGCTTCAGGGGCGCTAAGAAGAAGATGTTGTACATTTTTAGACGTATCTCCTGTCTGTAACCTCAGCACATACCTACCTTGATAAAGGCGTTGGTATACTGAAAGTTTCACCCTTCCCCATTTAGCGCTATCATTAATGGATTCAAGTAAAACATTTCTACTAATACTTTCATTGATCAAGAAATGTGAAAGCCAAATACAATTAACGGTTTTTGATCCTTCAATTAATTTTGAGGCACGAACAGCAGTAAACAAGTTATTGTTAATAATCTGTATCGATATGAAATTTTTAGATGTGTAGAATTCATTCATTCCTTCGTTTTTAAGTGTCATTAATGCAGGCCAAAATCCAGTTTTTAAGTTATTTTGTTTTTCTTTCTCAAGTAAAACCTGGGACTGTAATTGCTGTTGAGATTGTATTGTATGAATGGATTGGACTTTCAGGTCAAAATTTGGTCTGCTCTTCCCTCCAGCTTCACTCCCGAGAGCTTTTACACATTTTTCCACGACAGTATTTATTGCCTTTTTATCTCGTGGCTTGAGAAGATCTATATATTTAAAGAGAAGTAAGTTTTTATAAGCGATAAGATCCACATACACTGATGGAGTAGGTGATAAGCTTGATAGATTGGTCATTGTATCTCGATCGACTTGTTCAACCAGAAGCGATTTGTATTTATTCACTAACTCTTGTTTACCTTCACACTGTTTATGGAGAACTTTAAAAAAGCGCTCACGACAAATTTCAAAAATCTGACGCTTAGCCATTAAAGGAAGAAGTTCTCCCAGCTGTTTGAGTTGATTTCGCTCTACCATTTCGATGACATGTTCACCTGTTAAAGGTATAACACCTTCTTCCCACTCTTTCGGTACCAAGAGATTCAGATGTTGAGTGCCGGATTTAGCCTTTCTACATCGCTCACCAGCCTGTTTTAGCTCGGTGATTGTACAATTTTTATCAATTAATACATCCACATGACAATATTTTGGTAAAGGTAAGTCGGTTCCACGACTTCTTGCTTGGTCGAAATAGAAAAATGTTTCTGTATTTTTATGTTTCGAATTATCATATTCCCAAGTAATGACTTTTCGATCAATCGCTTTCCATTGCGATTCTTTAATTTCCCAGTAAACGACCTGTTTAATAGCGGATCGAGCACCTTGTAATATCAAACCCGAAATATTCTGATTGGTAGAATTTTCGGTAAGACTATCGACAAGCAATGCATTGGGATCCATAAGACCATGAGCCATTTTTTCAGCTGCTACTGTCTGGAGATAGTGTTTCATTCTTATTGCATCTGGACAAAGTTTTACAGAACTCCTTCTGATAAGAGTTTTGGTGCTTTCCATAGATTTACTGGGTATGAAGTTGTCAGACATCCTAGGATCCATACCGTCTTTATTAAAAGGTGTTGCTGTGAGGCCCACAACTCTTTTCATAAAATGTTCTAAAGTACCGACCGTAAATTTCAACATTTCAGTGTGTAACTCTACCTTTTGGAGGTGATTTTCTACAGATAACATTAACCTAAAATGACGATTATCTTGTAATTTGTGTAACCCTAATTCCCATCCTTCTTTTTTCTCTTGAACTCTTCGAAGATCTACAACTTCAGCATCAGGTCCCAACCATTTTTTTGCATAGTACTGAGAAGAAAAAACATGGTTTCCCAAGATTTTTTTTAAATATCCAATCACTTAATTTTCTGAAGGTTTTACGTTTAGTCCCC
>JAJFMC010000397.1 GCA_021772365.1 Chlamydiota bacterium | reverse complement strand
ACTTTTAAGTAAGAATCCGTGGATCTCATCATATTTTTGGTAAGCCTGATTACAGCAAAACTATTTCCATTAAAAAAAGAAGCCAGATACTGAACTATCAGATCTGAATGATACAGGAGGTATTAAAAGATCATGGCTACTAAGAAAGAGATAAACAAATATATTAACATGGACTGGTCATACACCGTTGAGAAGGAAGACGGGTATTTTATTGTTTATGTGAATGAACTACCTGGTGTGTGTACAGATGCAGAAAATATTGAAGAGGCTATGAATGAAATTAAGGATGCAATCGCCGCTTCTGTAGAGCTATATCTTGACCAAGGAAAAGAAGTTCCCATCCCAATAAATAAGTCTAAATTTAAAGGGAATATTTCCTATCGAACCTCAGCAGAAAGACATTATGCCCTGGCAAAAATCGCACAACAGCAACAAAGATCCTTAAGCAAAACCATCGACACTCTTATTGATGATGGGCTAAGCAAAATTCGAATATCTAATCGCCATTGTTAAAGTGTTTTTAAAATGATCTTCAGCATTAAAACGTTCAACGCATGTTTGGCTGCGAATTCCCCTGGCGCGAACCCTAGTGTATCCCTATCTATATGGGGAAAAAACGATTATGACGAGCATTCACCTTTGATTCATGCAATCGAAAACGAATTATTTGATTTCGTGAAAGCTCTTCTATAGAGTGGAGCTGATCCAGAATATAGTGAGCATGAGCATGTGCCCCCTCTATCCGTTGTAAAGCAAACTGGAGATCCAATACTTATCAAGCCGATCACCAATGCTCTATTACAAGTAAATAAAAAAAGAAATGACTAATTTTGAAAGATATTTTTGTTGTGAACCATCCGCAAAGGGCTGAAATGAATAGCACTAAGAGTTATAGAAAATAACATACATATTTAGACTGCGCCAAAACTCCATGATTGATTAAAGGGCTGATTCCCCCCCCTCACCATTGCTTATTCTGATAAGTTGCTCAATTTCGATGATAGATATTTTTCCATCGCCACGAAGTCCTGTATGAGCATTTTCTTGAATGGTTTTTACTATTTGCTCTACTTGTCCATCAGCACATATCATTTCGATTTTTATGTGAGGGTGATAGTCAGAGTAATTTCCATCTTTTCGTTCATGAGTCCTTCCAAATCCCTTTACATCACATACAGTTACACCAGAAATATCTTCAATTCCATGTAGAGCCAAAGTCACTTTCTGTAACATATTTGTTTTGATATAAGCAGTAATTTGTTTCATTACACATCTCCTGATTTCAATATGTGTTCATCATGCTTATCATAATCCATTTTTGGCGAAAACCATTGGTAGAGGGCTGGAATAACCAATAACGTAAGAAATGTCGATGTAAAAAGCCCCCCTACGACAACTGTTGCCAATGGGCGTTGGACCTCGCTGCCTGTTCCTTGTGAAAAGAGTAATGGTATCAAACCTAAAGCTGTAGTGATGGCTGTCATGAGAACAGGTCTTAAACGAAGGCAAGCACCCTTGATAGATGCTTCTGTAACCCTATATCCCTCCTGCATCAATTGGTTTAAATAGGTAACAAGAACCATACCATTCTCTAAAGCAATACCGAATAGTGCAATAAAGCCAACAGAAGCTGGTACAGATAGGTTTTGCCCTGTCAACCACAATGCGGTAATCCCTCCAACCAAAGCTAGGGGAATATTTAATAAAATGAGAGCTGTATTTTTTATAGAATTAAAGCTGAGGTACAACATAAACATAATAATAATGAGCGTAATAGGAATCACAAATGCAAAACGTTTGTTTGCCTCTTGCTGTAATTTAAACTGCCCGCCCCATGTAACTAAATATCCTGGTGGTAAGGATATTTCTTGGGAGAGAGTTTTCTTTGCCTCCTCTACAAATGATCCAATATCTCTACCTACAACATTTGCCTGTACTGTAATAAAACGCTGATTATTTTCACGTGTAATTTGTCGTGGTCCGACTATTTCTTTGATTTCAGACAACTCCACTAAAGGGACAAATTGTCCATTGGGAGACTCAATGATCACTTCTTTAATAGCATCTATCGTGTCTCTATATTTCGGTTGATAACGGACTAAGATATCGTATCGTCTAACACCTTCAAAAACTTGACCTGCTGTGACACCCCCAACGGCGGATTTTATCACATTTTGGACATCGGAAATGTTTATTCCATACCGTGCTATAGCTTGTCGATCGGGAATAATAATAAGCTGTGGCGTTCCGGTAACCTGATCAACCTGTACATCTTTTGCACCCTTTGTTTCTCTGATAACCTCTGCAATTTCGTCTGCCTTTTCTTTAAGAACCTCTAAGTCATCACCAAATAATTTGATGGCAAGTTCAGCACGCACTCCCTCTAGAAGCTCATCTACAGTCATCTCAATCGGCTGTGTTAGATTAATTTGTACGCCGGGAACATTACCTAGCTCCTCTCTAATAATATTTTCTATAAACTCCTGATCCCCTTTCCTTCTCCACTCATTTTTAGGTTTCAAAATGACATACATTTCCGCTGAATTGATCGGGTCAGCATGCGCGCCGACTTCTCCTCTGCCAATTCTTGTAACAGTCTCTTCAACTTCAGGTATTTTCAGAACCCTTCTCTCCACAATCATTGTGATTCGCTTACTTTCTTCCAAAGAAATCGATGGTGCCATTGTCAACCTGACAACAATTGTGCCTTCACGAAGTTTAGGTGTAAACTCCGATCCAAGCGATGGAAAAATAAAAGCGCCCAATACAAAAAATCCAATAGCGAGTGCCACTGCATAACGTTTATGTTGCACAAAAAAGGTCACAACGGGCTGATAAGCATTACTGAGTATTTTGTTTAAATTAAATCTCTCTTTCTTTTCGTCTGAACTCTTTTCCCTTTTCATGAAAAAACTACATAAAAAAGGAGCGATAAAAATTGCAAAAATCAGTGAACCGATCATTGCAAGAGCAACAGTGTAAGCTAGTGGTCTGAATGTTTTTCCTTCCACACCCTGAAGTGTAAAAAGAGGGAGAAAAACAATCACTATAATAGAAATAGCAAAAATAATCGGTTTAGCAACTTCGCGACAGGCTCGACTTATGAGGTGAATCGTTCGTTCATTTTTATCAGCACCCCTTAGCATGCGGTCGACATTTTCAACGATCACAATCGTACCGTCAACCATCATTCCAATGGCAATTGCCAAGCCTCCTAAGGACATCAAATTTGCAGATATTCCAAAGTAGCGCATAGCAATCATAGCAAAAAGGACAGAAAATGGTATGGAGAGAGCGACAACAATACTTGGACGAAACCCACCCATAAACACGAGCAATACTAAGGCAACAAGAAGAATTCCTTGTATCAACGCACTAGTCACTGTGCTGACGGAAGCTTCAACGATATCTTTTTGTTGATAATAGGGTACAATTTTAACACCTTCAGGGAGAGTGTTGTTAATTTCATTAATTTTATTTTCAACACTTTCTATCACTGTAGATGCATTCATACCATAAAGCTTGATCACCATCCCGGAAACAACTTCTTCTTCACCGTTTCTCGTTTGTAACCCTCTTCTTATTGCACCACCGATGTTAACATCTGCCAATTGCTGAAGATAGACAGGCCGGCCATCATCTGTTTTAATAATAATATTGTTGATATCGTCAATTCCGGAAGCAAGACCGACAGAACGAATGATCAACTCTTCGTTATTTTTATCTAGAAATTGAGCTCCAACATTTAGATTGTTTGAATTAATTCGCTCGATCACAGTTTCAAGAGAAACACGATATCGCAGCAATGCAACCGGATCGACAACGACGTGAAATTGCTTCTCATGCCCGCCTATTCCTAATACCTCTGTTACACCAGGAACTGTTTGGAGAAGGAATTTAACAATCCAATCCTGAATATTCCTCAATTCTTCAAGTGAATAACTCTTTGATTCATCCTGGATATAATAAAAGAGAATTAGCCCCATACCCGTTGATATAGGCCCCATTTCAGGTTCTCCAAATCCTTCGGGTATTTGGCCTCTTGCCTCCTGGAGCCGTTCACTAACAAGTTGCCTCGCAAAATAGATATCCATTGCGTCATTAAAATATACATTGACGACAGATAATCCAAAATTAGAAACACTCC
>JAJFMC010000396.1 GCA_021772365.1 Chlamydiota bacterium | reverse complement strand
TCTACTTCCTGTAACTCCTTGGAAAAGACGGAGTCTTTCCCTGCGTCGCTACAGTCGTATCTGACGCACTCAAAGAAGTTTTAGCTGCGGTTTGGGGTGGCAATCGGGGTCATTGCACAAAGAGAAACAATAAGCCTCATAAATATCTCTTTTGTATACACCCCTGCAAAGACTAATACAATAAATAATAATTGATAAGGATAATAAAAATGACGATAGTAGAAAATAAGAATCAAGGATCAAGCTCGATATTCGACCAACAACATAAGAAACCGGATGCTGTAAAAAAGCAGCCTCAGCTAAAAATGCTCACTGAAGACTTACAGGAATCATTAGACCGTGAAGTTCTTTCACGCGCACGATACAAAAGCACCATTAACAGCTCGTTCCTCAAACGCCTGAGCCACCAGCATCCACATGTCATCTTGTGTTTCATCAAACTGGCAACAACGTACAAACAGGAATACTACAATAAAGCAACACTTCAAGAGCTGATTCAAAAATTCACCGTCTTGATGAACCTTTTCGAGCGTGTAACCGTCGCGATGCCTAACATCGATAAAACTACTCCTTGCTACGATCAGGAAGGCAAGGAATGGGTAGACTCTCTTATCACAACGCTCAGTACTTGTGCGAATGTTAACGATCAGATTGGACTGATCCAAAACCTACTTACCGCCAAGCAACTCGAACAGGCCGTCGAAAGGAAGTACGGCTGTCTCCACTACTCACAATTCAAAGAAATCCCTTCCGACCATCCTGAATGGGGAACCCTGTCTGCCGATAAACTCACAGCGGTGATGATGCGTTCTCTGGCGAGAAGCAAAAATCGACTACCTATGGGTGAATATGCAAGCTTAGGACAACTACTGCAAAGCCCTCCTTACCATGAAGAATTCGACGAGACGGAAAGAAAACGTATTCTGCAAAATGTAAAAGCATGCACCACTCACGATGCAGCCCAAGGTACGGTATACGCCTACGTCCAATGGTGCTGCCGTGTCAAACAAACGCTTGGTGATGAAGTCTTCGACCTACTCACTACCCCTACGTGTTATGAAGGAAAAAAACTGTCGATAAAAGATGTCAACAGCATGATGCAGTGCCTGTTAGAAATCGACGATGCTGTTGACGAAGTGATGCATCAACTGGAAAATTTCAGCGAAGGAGTATTTTCTTTCGAAGAATTGAACGGCCAATTAAACCTGAAAAAAATTGAACTCTACCAAAGAAAATTTCCCGAAAAAGACATTAAAGATGTCGTTGCTGCTTTCTCAGATACTAAGCTCGGCGGGGTCGATGTCGCCATGCCTAAAGAAGAAGTGGGGGTTTTACTAACACAATACCTGAAGATTGAATCCTACGGTAAAGACTTAAAATCGGAAAGCTTAGACGGTCTCGTCGCCATCGTACAAAAAATCCAAAAGCGCTCTGCAGGAAAAGTATTTAGTGCCGACGATCAACTCCTTCTACTTGCTGTCGGAAGGGAGGCTATCCGTAAAAAATTCGGAATCTACCCTTACAATACACAGGTGATGGCAACGTTGGGACTGGTCAACCACCCAGATAAACTCAAGGGACGGATTGCCCGTATGCTTACCGGAGAAGGAAAATCTACCGTCATCACGATGCTCTCCTTTTTCCTTGCTTGCCAGGGAAAAACAATCGATATCATCTCCTCTGCTCGCTACCTCGCACGTCGTGACCAGGTAAAGTATAAAGACTTTTTCCAAGCATTCGGAATCACCGCATCACATATCTGCACCGACTCACCAACGAAACAACACTTCGATGCGCAGATCATTTACGGAACGAATTACGACTTTGAATTTTCCATCCTTGGTGATGGACTGAGGGGTGAGCCGATGAGGATGTGGCATGTCGAGGGTAAAGAGGTCGAGCGTCAGGCTGACAGTGTGATTGTTGATGAGTCTGATAATCTATTCCTCGACTCAGCCATGAACTCCGCACGTATCGCCGTACCTGGTAGCGATGAGCATACGTGGGTCTATGAGCCCATTCTCTCGTTTGTGAAGTCTAACAAAGCAGCGATTGAGCACGCGTTGGTGAAGGATGAAAAACACACGCAGCTTGGTATCATCGCCGGCACGCTTGTTCAGCAGCTGAACAATTTACAAAAAAGGCGTTTTCGTGAAGAGATCAAAGCGATCCATCAAGACACGTTCATTAAATGGATCGAATCTGCTCATGAGGCTTTATATGTCCATAAAGAAGAGGAAGATTATGTGATCAAGCCTCAAGAAAAGATGACAGCTAAGGGCAAAGTCGTTCAAGACGAAATTGTGATTGTCGACAAAAACAACACGGGACGCCTACAACTGAAGAGCCGCTGGCAAAATGGTCTTCACCAATTTTTGGAATCGAAGCACAACTTACCGATCCAAGCAGAGAGTATGATGCCTGCATCGTTATGTCACCCTGTATTCTTCGAATACTACCCGCTGATCTTTGGATTGACAGGAACAATAGGCACTGTAACAGAGCGTGTTGAACTTGAAAAAGTTTATACCATCGATTCATTCGATGTTCCGCCACACAAGAAAAACAATCGTGAAATGCTTGATCCGCAATTTTCTCTCAGCAAAGATCTCTATTTCAAAGCATTGATCAGTGAAGCGAAAGAAATGGTCAGTCAGGGACGTCCAATTCTTATCCTGTTGGAATCGATCCGCGATACCCTCGATCTTTCTAAGCATCTGAAGCAAGAGAATCTATTCCACCAGGTCCTCAATGAACGCCAAGCAGAAAGTGAGGACTATATCATCGCTAAAGCCGGTGATCCTGGAATGATCACTGTCGCCACCAACAACGCTGGCCGAGGGACAGACATCATCCTACATCCCGATAGTTTAGATAATGGAGGACTCCATGCCGTGATGGGCTTCTACCCAACAAACGACCGTGTCGAAAGGCAAGGGTTCGGTCGTGCCGGGCGCCAAGGACAGCCTGGATCCTGCCGTATGATCATTGGTTCTCACGATACAGCGGTACAGCAGCTGATGCGAAGTGATCCTTTATTTATGGTCATGATGCTCAGTTCTCCCGAGACGATTTTCAGCAAAATAAAAGAAGCACGTGAACAGCGGATCCAAAGTCTGTCACACCATCGACAGGAGCGTTCTGAAGTTGAAAAAGTGAATCACAAATACCTCAAATTTTTCTTCAAAGACCTCAAACGTTGGCATGCCGAGACTGATGAATCGTTGATCAAAGAACTGGCAAAAAAGCTGGCGATTGCCGTCAGAACAGAAGAGGTTATTCAACAACCCGCTCAGTCTAGTGAGCTCCACAAAATCTTTCAGCACATCTGCCAGACTGTGGGTAATGACAGCCATACTGAGAAACTCGCATCGCAATTGATCGCAGCTATCAAGGAAACGGTTGCCGACTCAATTAGCTATAACTGGTCGAAACTTTTTTATAACAACCTCGATGAGCTCTATCAATCGATCAAACGTTCGAAAAGTGATACCGAGGAAATTGTTACCGAATACAAAAAACAAATCAAGGGCGTCTATGCACAGTTCGAAGTGTTCCGCGAAGAATTTCTTCTAAGCGGTAGTGATGGGCTTTATGCAGCGACCCGTAACATTACAGGCCTAGACCTGATAAAGGATTACAAAGACATTGCACCCGAACCGGTCATCGTTGTCGAACTCGATAAGCCAGACATGAAAAAAATCCCTCATAAAGACAAAAAATATGTCGAATTTGCCACGAGCGGTGAATATCACAATCTAACGTTTACCGAAAAAGGGAAAACGTGGTCAATCATCATCAAACACGGCCTGAAAAAATGCTTTAAAAAGTATTTTGACGAAGATAAGGACTTTTTGATCGAGTGTAATAAAACACTGACTGTTGACGGTTACAAGTTGATTCATTTCGCATTGGATCACAAACAGGAAGATCTTGCTTTAGAGCTGTTGGAACTGCCGGAGTGTGATGTCAATTGTATTTACAAAGGCGGAATAAGACCTTTAGCACTTGCAGCAAAATATGGACTTAGTAAAGCATTTCACAAGATCCTCTCCATGCCTGGAGTAAATCCCCTCGATATTGACCACAGTCGAACAACAGTACTCATGTATGCCGTGACAAGTGATAGCTTAGGGATTGTCAAAACCCTATGCGCACGTGAAGATATTAAGAATAATATCAACGCTGTTGATCGATGTGGGTACATAGCCCTTGATCAGGTTTTTTTTCCTAAAACAAACCGCCTAGCCATCTTTTCTGAAATATTTAAGATACCCGGGAACGATGTCAATGGAAAAACACAAGGACGAAAAGGCCGATCAACACTTAACGGTGGGCTCAACTGTCCTTATTCTTATGAAAAAAATGAACCGATTATTGACGCGCTCCTGAAAATGCCGGGTATCGATGTCAACCATGTAGATGGTAATGGCATGAATATCGTTATGAATGCAGCCTATCAAGGAAACTATAAGCTTGTCGCAAAGCTTAGAGCCGATGGCCGTGTCAATGTCAACGTCAAAGACAACCGAGGAGGCAATACAGCACTCATTTGGGCCGCTCGCTTTCAAATAACAAAAGCCCTTCTGGAAATATTGAAATTCAAAGATGTCGATACCACCGCGAAATATTGTGGGGTTACGGCTTTGACAAGGTGTTTGCAAGATAACTACCTTGTAGGTGCAACGGCAATACTCACATATAAAGGATACAATGTAACCATTGCTGGAGAGGAGTCGATTCGTCGAGTACTCAACCTCGCCATCGAAAAAGGCGACATACAGACAAAAAGGGAAATTCTGGATTCGAAGGTCATTACATACACTGAACCGAACCCCAAGCCCAAGCCGAAACTAGCTTTTAGACTTCCAACTGGTCGTATACTTCCACCTGCCAAAACCGATAACGGAGGTGGCTGCGTCGTAATGTAGTTTCGGAACCTTACCGTCTATGCCCCAACAGGGCATAGGCGGTAAGCTAACTCGTGCTAGAGCATTGATCATAGATGACACGCCGATTTTCCTGTAAAAAGATTCTGCGCCGTTCCACGGTTTTCAGATGTATTTCGATAAAT
>JAJFMC010000395.1 GCA_021772365.1 Chlamydiota bacterium | reverse complement strand
CAGATAATCAATATCTTAGATAAGGAGCCTATCCCCCTCTTCTCCGCGCCCCTGCGTCTCCTGCGACTCCGCGTTAAAATAGACCTCGATGAGCTACCGTGAAGAACATATTCAGGTTGTTATTCAACGCGGAGTCGCAGGTGACGCGAGGGCGCGGAGAAGAGGGAAATATTTAGATATTCCGGGTACGCGTTTTTGTGATGAACCATTATTTATAATGCGATTGCCCTGTTGTGCCCCCCCCGTTTCGTGAGTTTGCGAACTATACTGCTCTCATTGAAGTGCGAGCAGTATAGTTTATGATTATTCACCAGATTACTTCAAATTTCATCAATTGTGACGCCAAGATCCGGTCTGACTAGTCCGTTTATAGCTCTGTGTTACAGATCAAATTAACACTCGATTCTTTCCTAGATACTATGTTATAAAGGTTGATTTCCCTAACCTATGCATTGAGGATGTTTCGTGAATACATTGATAACACTGGATATTGATGGGACAATTACCGATCACCACTCAGGGTTGAGCAGTGAGACCGTAGAATTTTTTCACAGTCTTCATAACCAAGGGTATCACTTAGCCTTCATCACAGGAAGGTCGTTTGACTGGGGACATCAAGTCTTGCATGCACTATCAATTCCTTATTACTTCGCTATCCATAACGGTGCGATTATCATGGAAATGCCTACGCGCAAGATCTTGGCAAAAAAATATATCAACTCGAGCATCTTTCCTGTACTTGATGAAATTTGCAAGAATGAACCATCTGATTACGCTGTTTACGGAGGATACGAAGCTGATGATGTCTGTTACTATCGTCCTCAAAAATTTGACAGTGAGTTACTCTCATATATTGAAAGGAGAGTTGCTTCTTTCAAGGAGAATTGGCAGCCACAAAACAACTATGATGACTTACCCATCAACTCCTTTGCCTCAGTAAAGTGCTTTGGAAAACGGGAAAGTGCGGAAAGGTTGTCCTCGAAAATTGCCGATCAGCTCCATCTACACGCTCCAATGATAAGAGATCCTTTTGACAATGAGTACTACGTGATCCAAGCTACGCACCCTGAAGCTGACAAAGGTGAAGCCTTGGTAACTCTCAAATCTTTGATTGATGGTTGTGAATACACCATTGCTGGAGGTGACGATTTGAATGACATCCCTATGCTTCAGAAAGCAGATTTTGCAATTGCCATGGAAACAGGACCAGCAGAGGTTCTATCTATTGGCGATATCATAGCACCGGCTGCAAGTGAAAATGGGATTATTCAGGGGATTAAACATGCCATTGAAAAGACGATGAACAAGGAGGTCACATGACATCAACATTTCAATACCCACTGACGACTGTTGGGGGGTTAATTATTGCACCTGACGGAACAATCTTATTCGTCCGATCAGAAAAGTGGAGTCATTTGTACACACTACCCGGTGGTAAGGTTGAAGTGGGGGAGAGTCGCGAAAAAGCATTTGAGCGCGAGATCATGGAAGAAACCGGGCTACCTTTGAAAAATATTCAATTTGCGATTTGCCAAGATTCGATTTTCAATAACGAATATCACAATCCCAACCATTTTGTCATGCACGACTACATTGCTGAACTGGCTGATGGAGTTTCAAAAGATGCCGTATCCCTAAATGATGAAGCCTATGAGTATCATTGGATGACAGTGGATGAAGCGCGCACAAAAAAATTAAACAGAGAGGTTTATAAACTATTGGATTGGTACGATGATTATAGAAAAAACCGCTAAGGATAATGGTTTGTTTGGGACAATTGGATTTACCAAGCTAAAAATTTCTTGTATCATTGGCGTGGAAAATTTTGAGAGATTAGCAAATCAGGACATCTTTGTAGACTTACAGGTCAAGTACGATATCTCCCCTTGCGTTGAAAGTGATACTTTCGAAAAAGCTATCGACTATGTTCGCCTATCACAAATATGCACTCAACTGGTACAAGAGGGACAATACCAGCTGATCGAAACGTATGCTTATGAAGTGTTACAACACCTTCATAAGAATTATCCAATCACAAACTCAAAAATCAGAGTAGAAAAGCCGTCTGCAATACCAGAAGCAACATGTTCTTTTGTTGAGTTGGAGAGAGCATCATGAACTGGGCTCTTGTTACAGGAGGTGCTCGTGGCCTAGGTGCTGAAATCTGCAAAAAACTTTCCAAGCAGGGATACTCACTCGTTATCCACTACAATACAAGTAAAGTCGAAGCTGAAAAATTAAAAGTAGTTTGCCAAGACCTTGGCGTTACAGTCCACCTTGTGCAGGGGAGCTTTAATACAAAGGAGACTACTGAAAAAGTTGTTGAAGAGATCTTAACTCTAGACGTTCCCATCAAGTTTCTAGTCAATAACGTGGGACATTACCTCATCGAGAGCTTATTGGGTACCTCCGAAGGGGACTGGTATGACCTTTTCAATATTAATGTAAATGCTCCTTTCTTACTGATCAAGGGATTATCAGACGCTGTTGCCAAACAGCAGGGTGCCATCATCAATATCGGTGTCGCAGGACTAGAATCCCAAAAAGCTGATACCTATAGCGCAGCCTACCACATCACAAAACAAGCATTACTTGGAATGACGAAATCTCTAGCAAAAGAGCTCGCCCCACAGCATGTGACTGTGAATATGATATCGCCAGGATACTTGGTCAATTCCATCGATATCCCTAAAGACCTTATGAAATTACCCATGCAGCGGGCTGTTGAGTTATCTGAAGTTGCCGATATGGTACAGTATTTATTTAGTGATTCCGGAAAGAACATAACCGGACAGAATATTGAAATTTCCGGTGGAGTAAGAATTTAATGAGTATAGAAGATGTTATTAGAAAATTTAACGAAATGGCTCTAACTGCAGGGCGTAATAGGGTGTCGGAACAGACAGGATTCGTACATCACCACTATCACATCGATGGTGTAGCACAGTCGATACCTGTCCTGGAAAATGTCATCTTTGCCTACACACTTTTAAAAAACAAATCTGTAGAGACCATCCAAGAAGCAAAAGAACTACTTGAGAAGATTTTACACTTTCAGTGTTTAGAGGAAGGGTTGTCTGAAGGGAATTTTCCCATCTATTTACATGAATATCCTCAGTGCAAAGACCGCCTTCTTTCCATCAATCTTCTTCCCGTATTTTTTTTGGTTATTAAACAGTTCAACACTGTGCTCGGAACCGACCTAAATAAAAAATTGCAAAAAAATGTAGAGGCTTTGATTTTACATAGCCTCCAATCATACAATGAAAAGCCACTGTCCTATACGCACCAACTAAAGCTATCTTCATCTCTTTTTGCATTTGGAAATTTTTTTGATGATGCAGCCTTGATTAAAAGAGCAAATTCTCTAATGACTGAACTCGAGAAAGATACTCCTGGTTCGGAATGGTTCTCTCCTTCAGACCTTGGAGATATTCTTCTCTCTCTTCAGTTAAACGGCGCATCTTTACCCGAAAGCGGGTGGGGGAATCTATGGGATCACCTTTGCAACACCTATGATCCCTCAGTCGGCACCTATGCAGGCCCCTGCCTTCAGCAGTACTACTGGAAACAACAACCTCAATTGACTTTGTATGATTATTTTATGAGCTGCAGTTCCGAATCGTTTTCAGATAGGTTGAGTCATGATTCCATTGTTCAGTTACATGCATCACTTATACAACCTCACAACAACATTTTTCCCAAAAGAAACCTTCCGATCAATCTAGATGGAAATATCGAAGGAAAAAACTGGTCATTATACCGAGATCAATCTTTTTCCGTTTCCACATTGGATCATACTGGTAATAAGTTGGACAGTTTGTGGAAGGGGATCCTTCCAATGCAATTATTCATAGTAGAGGAAGGGCTGCCTGTTTCACTGGTAGCGCAAGGAGGAAACTACGATAAATTGACTAGCTCTATTGACGCTCAGAACATCCAGCTCGATTATGAGCTTTTTCCAGAAATCGATATCGAGCATAAAGAAGAAAAAAAAGAAGTTATTCTGTCATTTACTCGACAAAAAGATATGTCATTTCTAGTGAACGGCTCTAAATCGAATACATTTAAACTCGGTGATGAAGTAACCATGCACTACAAAGAACACATTGTTACAACATCTTTTGACCTGATTCAAGGAGAAGGGCGCTTTATTGGACACATAATGCCAGGAAATCGTGCTTCTCAGCTTGCACTCAAAAACGGTAATCGTTTTAATGCGTATGACTGGCAACTCTTCCTTCGAACGCTTTCGAGGAGCGGCCAATGTAGTATTAGAGTAAACGTTACCGTTCAGAGGTCGTTATGATTGATAGGTTTCGAGCAGGTTTTCAAACAGAGTTGGGAACAATTTTCCTTCTATTAATCTGTGTACTAATCGGTTTGGGACTCGCTTATTTCCTTCTACTTTTGTATCAAAAAAGCAAAGATAGACTTCGCTACCAATACCAGAGCTATTATGATCAAGCTGAAAAGCTTCTTTCAGCATACACAATGGTTGGAAAATCTGTTGCGGATTTTTTTGGAAGGGAAACCGTCATCGCTAATTCCGAAGATGTAAAAGCTCTCTGTTTGATTCCCCCTCCACCCATTGTGAATGAGACGGTCAAAAAAAGTTTTGAAGGATATATACGTTCGATAGGAACAGTTAACCTTGGAATGTTAGCGCCTTATAGTTGGACTTCCACTCAAAATGCCTGGGTGATCATTCAAGAAAGGCTTCTTTATCCCGACGGCAGAAAACTTCTGACACTCGATAAATACATTAAAGATGGACGCCTTTCTATTGCAGATAAAGAAAAGGTTCTCATCAATACCGCCAAATGTCTCTCAAGATTACATCAATGCCATACAGCTAGTGGTGAGGCTTTATACCACGGATTTTTACTTCCCCGGTCTGTGTTCATTGATATCGATAGTAAAAATGAAATTAAAGAAATACTCATTGCTTATCATGGGCTTGCTTTTTCTATCGGAAGGGAAATCTTTCAGAAACATCTGCATGACTTGCAAAAAGGTAAATTGATCATCGATAAATGGATTGCTAACGATCTAATTTCGCAAGTTAAACTGCTAGCACCTGAGCAGCTAAATCCAAAACGGTTAGATGAAGTGGGGCCTACATCAGACTTCTTTACCTTTGGAAACCTCGCTCTATTGGCTTTTAGTGGATCTATCATTCGTGACTTAAAGGCTTTTGATTGGTCGGTTGTGCCGGAAACTTGGCAGCCATTTCTGAAAAGTTGTTTGGCAGAAAATGTAAAGAATCGCCCCAAAGACTTTAGTGAACTTGAAGAATGGTTAGAAGACCCGGAAATGGGATTGACGATTCACGGTGCAGAGGTGTCTTTGAGGGATTACCAATGTACAGATCGAGATTCTGAAACCGAGCTCAACAGGGCTCCAAACAAACTAGACATAGAAGCTGTACAGTCTATTGGGAAAACAAAAAGCGAAAATCAAGCCCCAGCAAATTTTTCTGAACATTTTTCAGCTGGAATGAAGGCTTTTTCTTCCTCCAAATGGGAACTGGCTAATAACCGCTTCAAAAAAGCGTTTGAACTTGATAAAGAAAATTTAAATGCTCGCATCCACCTAGCTATTACCTTTTACGAAATGGGAGATTTAGGAAAAGCCGAATCACATTACAAACATGTCAAAGAACTTAACCCACAACTGGCAAAAGCTTTTCGTAAGCACATAGCCTTTCGTATGTAAAAAATATATATTACTATGTTTAAACTGGTCACACTACTTATTAGCTTATCGATGATAAGCTCCTGCTCTTTCAAACCTTCCAGACACTCCTATCTTGAACAATATTCACATATCTCAAAACACATCTGTCAAGCTCAAGAAATGAATGAATCAGACTATTTTTTAATCATTCTTGTTGATGCTAGACACCTTGACTACTCCAATTCGCAACGTTTCTTACAAACCTTTACCAAACACCCGTCAAACGGATCTAAAGAGGCCCAGGTTGGCCATGCGTGGATCTATTTAAAAGGAAAAGAGTGCACTATTGAAGGGGGGCATACCGGGGAGTATGGGATTATCAGACCAAGATACGTAGATGGAATCATGCACTACATCGAACAAGGCGATAGCAATCCCATAAGATACCTATCGCAGCCTTTGAATGATGGAATATTTCAAAAAGGATCTGGGGGGCATACCCCTTCCTATGCCGCCAAATTTGACATTACAAAAGAACAATTCCATTCCATCTTCACGTACATCCATCCGAAAAGATACCCCTACGAAAAATATTCCTTAACAAGAAGGCAATGCACTTCCTTTGTAGCCCAAGTAGCTGCTCTAGCAGATATATACTTGGATACGGAAGTGACAATGAATATCCTTTCTACCGGAAAGATATCAGGGTGTTGTATTCCACTGTGGAAAGACCCTAAATATGCAGAAATTACATTTGCTAGTCCTGATATTCTTGAAAAAAGTCTGATTGAAAAAGTGCAAGTCGATGAGGCCGAGAGCGCTATGTTTTGGTACAGAAAAAATGTGCCACAGACTAGAAAACGAGATTCGATTGTCAATACAATCCAACAATTTCCCTACCGATACCAAAGACATCGTAGTACATTACCGTAGCTAACACAGTTTCAATGTAGTAAAGTTTTAACTAAATTAGAAGTGATTATAATGATTGACCCTAAACATTAGAATGCGAATGATGAGATTTTAAGGGGTGTATTATATTATGGTCTTTTTAAAAAAGTTGTCACTGAGATTCAGTATCTTAACAATTTTTATCAGTTTGTTGGTATTGACTATTATGATCATCTTAGGTTTGACGACTTATACGGCCGAAAACTCAATGCTTGCTTTCTCTAATCGACTCATGAGACAAGTAGCATCATCT
>JAJFMC010000394.1 GCA_021772365.1 Chlamydiota bacterium | reverse complement strand
ATGAGGGCTATGAGGGACAAAAGTCATCAACCTACTACGTTCTCGACGCTCTAATGCACTAACGTCTTTGTCTTCCCACAATATTTTTCCTGACGTTTTCTCCCAAATTCCCGACAGCAGTTTAAGAAGGGTTGTTTTACCTGAGCCATTAAGCCCCATGACAGCGTACATTTTTCCTTCTTCAAATTTATGGGAAAAGGGATGAATTAATGTGCGATTTCCTACAGTGTATTGGAGTTGAATTAATTCGAGTGCCATTCAGTTAACCTCCATACACTTCTGCAAATTTTCGCTTGGAACTAAAAAGCAAAATCAAAAAGAAAAGACCTCCGATGATTGCGGAAATGTTACCTATTGATAAAGTGTGAATGTCTCCAACTCGTAAGACAAGGTCTAGTGCCGTGAATATAACAGCACCTCCTATCGTACATAATGGAATGAGCTGCCTGTTTTGTGGACCAAATAAGTTACGGAAAAGGTGGGGGAGGACTAGTCCAAAAAAAGCAATAATTCCTACAGCAGAAAGAGCACCACCAACTAATAATGCGACGCAAAGGAATAGGCGCAAGCGTACTTTATCGACATCAACACCTAAATTAAGAGCCTCTTCTGATCCAATTGCCAAAATATCTAATTCATTTCGATATGACCAGCAGCCATAAAGGCCGACTAATGTTAATGGTACCTGCATGTTCACATGCCGCCACGACCGATCCATGGTCGAGCCCGCCTCCCATTCAGTTAAGACCTGAATCAAGTGCCAATTATCACGCAATGCATACATGATTACCCCTTGGCAAGCTATTAGAAGTGTAGAAATAGCAATCCCAGTGAGGATCAAGGTGTTAATCTGTAAATGCCCATTCACTTGAGAAAGGCCGTACACCAGTAATAAAGTCACTAAACAACCAAAAATCGCCGCAAGAGGGATTGAAAAAGGGTATTGAAATTGCCAGTTCATGACATAGACCAGAGTAACACATAAGCTGCCACCACAGGACGTCCCTAAAACACTAGGTGAAGCAAGAGGGTTTTGAAACAAGGATTGCATTACCACCCCTGAAGTGGCAAGGGAGGCTCCGGTACATACAGTAACTATCAACCGAGGGAGGCGTTCGTCTAAAATAGGATTCCAGGATGAAGAGACTCCGGTTAGTCTAGCTACAGCCCCTTGATAGGCGATATTCCATGAAACCTCACCATATGTAATATTGACGAGGAGGCAGATGATGAAAGCTATTGCGAGGATGACATAGCGGTATTGAACGGACATTCTATTGCTCATAGAAGTCTACCAGCGCGCGATTGAGGTCATGGTATGCAAGCAGTATGTATTGCGAGACTGTTTGTTGAATAGAGTCATCGAGGATTGAGATGTGGTTATTTCTTGCTGCGTCGATGTGTTGGAAGAGTGTTGTCTGATAAAAGTACTCCGTGACAAACCGTGGATCAGATGCTGTAATAATAACAAGCTTTTTAGGATTATAGTGAATAATCGTTTCTTCAGACACTGGAACAGACCAGGATTCTTCGGGAACTCCATTCTGCAAACTTATGGAGGTGTTGATTCCAATACGGTCAATCATATGATGAGTTAAAGTGTTTTTTCCAGGCAGTGAGAATTTTGAGTAATAATTCAAAATAAGTATTTTATCTGTAGATCTGTTGTGTAATGTTAGCCTGCATTCGTTGTCAATTGCCATGACTCCAGCTTTCAGAAAAAGAGCCATCAGCTCAGCTTTTAGGGGACGGTTACAAAGATGTCCTAATGAACGGATCAATTTTTCAATATCTTCTATGGAAGTAACCTCTGGTAAATGATACTTCGGTATGCCCTGGCTATCTAATGCCTGAAGTGTCAGTGGGTGAGTGTACCTCTCTGAAATTAACGCAACATCAGGTCTGTATGCATAAAGCTGCTCCATATGAAAACTATCGATATCTTGAGGAACCTGTTCTGTAAATTTCTTGGGGTATATAGCTGTTTGCTCTCGCATCCCTCTAGGTAGAGCCACGATATTCGCGGGTTCTAGCAAGGCAAGCAAAATGCCTGCTGATAGATATGTTTGAGGTAGGAAAAACTCTGCGGGGTGAGATAAATCAAAAGGGGACCCTTTGTCGTCGACTAATAATAACGAGCGATGAGTGTCACGTAAAGTGTCAAGGGTACTGTTATCTTTTGATACTAAAGTTTTTACAAGAAGTTGCGCCTTTAGGAAGTCATCACGGTCTAAGCGTTTCAGTGATTTTTGACTCCGGTGCTCGATGATTTCTGCTTCTAAATCCCATTCAGCAATCAGTTGACCCATTGTAGCAACATCACCATTTAGTGCCTTCTTGAGAGCGAAGCGATCAATTTGAAATTTATTAGCTGCATCAATTGTTTCGATGGAAGGATAAAGTGGTTGCTGCTGATTACTGATAACTATAGGGCTACTTGCTTCGTATGCAACAGGACGGTGAAACGCAAGCAACCACCAGCATAAGACAAATAGGGAAGAAACGGGATATATGTATTTACTTCTTACGATCATGGGTCAAAAGTTTAGGTTGCCAGGAGGAATTTCGCGTGTTTTCAGATTTACTCAACGATACGTTGAGCATAACACGATTTCCTTTTTGGGCCAATATTTCATTAACTCTATGTTAACCGAAGAATGTTAGCTGAAGCTCACTACCTTTAGGTTTCCTGCGGGCCACACGCTTTGGTTTTGCCGGTTCAAAAACATTTTTACGGTTGGCGTTTTCCTCAAGATGATCAAGGATTTCTTTTGCACGATTGATTACAGAGTTAGGAAGGCCGGCAAGCCTGGCAACATGGATGCCGTAACTTTTATCAGTCCCTCCACGCACGATTTTGCGCAAGAAGATAATAGAGTCTTCACTTTCGTGAACTGCGACATTGTAATTGACTGCTCCCGGGACTTTTTCTTCGAGCTTGGTAAGTTCCCAATAGTGGGTAGCGAAGAGGGTTTTAGCAAGTTTCCCTTCTACAGTGAGGAGGTGTTCTGCTACAGACCACGCTATTGATATCCCGTCATAGGTGCTTGTGCCACGGCCAATCTCATCAAGAATGACCAGCGAGCGATCTGTCACGTTATTCAGAATATTTGCTGTTTCAGTCATTTCTACCATGAATGTTGACTGGCCTCTCGATAGATCGTCACTAGCACCGATTCGTGTAAATACTTTGTCGACGACGCCAATATGTGCCGCTTTTGCTGGAACGAACGAACCTATTTGAGCCATAATAGTGATTAATGCTACTTGTCGCAAGTATGTTGACTTCCCTGCCATGTTAGGTCCGGTAATGAGGTAAAGACGGTTGGTGTCACCGTCTAATAGCGTGTCGTTAGGAATAAATTTTTCCGCAAGGTTCGACGATTCTATCACGGGGTGTCTACCACCTGTAATTTCTAGGGTATTCTCTTCTGTTACTGTAGGACGACAGTAATCGTGCTTACGAGCTAAATAGCCTAGTGACTGCAGACAGTCGATGTAAGCAATAGTCTGCGCCACTTTAGTGATCGTTGTAGAGTACTTACCAACTTCCTGGCGAATATGTTGAAAAAGATCACTTTCAATATTAGTGATTCTCTCTTCAGCGGAGAGAACTTTCATTTCATATTCCTTAAGTTCAGGACTCAAAAAGCGCTCGGCATTGACAAGGGTTTGTCGACGTTGGAAAGTATCTGGCATTTTATCAGCCTGTCCTTTACTAACCTCGATGTAATACCCAAACATTCTGTTATAACCAACTTTTAACGTCTTGATACCTGTTTGTTCTCGTAGGTTTGTTTGGTAGTTGGCGAGCCAAGCCTTGCCATTTTGGCTAAGCTGTCGTAATTCATCGAGTTCGGCATTGAAACCGTCTCTGATCACTCTACAATCACTGACCTTTGCCGGTGGATCATCACTGATAGCACGGGCAATGATATCGGTCATTTCTTTGTGCGGGTTCAAGTGCTCTAGCGAATCCATAATTGCAGGAGCATTGGGTGTCATAGCTTGTAAAGCAGCGCGTAACTGAGGAAGAGGTTCAAAGGAAAAACGTAGTGCAATGAGGTCTCGAGGAGAGGCGTATCCAGACGATACTCTCATGATGAGACGTTCAAGATCACGGACACTGTCTAGCAATTTACGAATTTGATCGACAGCACGAGGACCGTTGTAAAAAACTTCTACAGACTCTTGTCGTCTGTGAATCGCTCCTGTATCGAGAAGAGGCTGCTTCACCCAGTGGCGCATCAGTCTTGCGCCCATCGGTGTGCGGGTCTCATCCAAAACCTGTAGCAGGGTGTTTGTACGAGAGCCGTCTTTTAGAGATTCTGTTAGTTCCAAATTCCTTTGTGATATTGGATCAAGTGACATATAGTTGGAAATCGAGTATGTAGAAATTTCTTCTATATGATCGAGTGACAGGCACAGTTGATCTTGTAGATACTGAAGCAGTGCCCCTCCCGCGTT
>JAJFMC010000393.1 GCA_021772365.1 Chlamydiota bacterium | reverse complement strand
AAACGGGCAAGGTCAAAGTTTTGGAGGATAAAGCATGGTAATCATTAGAGTAGCCTTCTGTTTGTTATTGTCATTCGTAGCATATAACCAATCTGCGATAGCCAATGATACACGTGTCGCTCTACAGTTATCTGATAAGGGTATCTTTGCAAATCAGGAAATCAAAGGGACGATAACAGTACAGCATTTAAAAAGTGACAAGGTATATCCAAATACCTTTAACATCAAAGGCGATCCGCTACAAGTGAAATTCGTCAGAAATGTAGAAATCTCCCCACAATCAGGTTTGGTCATTTCGTTCTACAGCTTTAAACTGCCGGCACAAAAAGCGGGTTTGCATGTACTCTCTGGCGTGAATGTAAAAATTGCAGGGAGAAGTTACTCGACACCTGCGATGACATACGAAGTAAAACCAAGGTCGAAGATCACTAAAGGACCTGGAGGTGTCATTCTTCAGCTGGAGTCATTTGTAGATGGAAACCTGCCAATATATATCGGTCAGGAGATTAGTGTTGGGTATAAGATTTTTTTCAATGGAAATATAGAGCTTACAGAGCAGGTGTTGCCCTTACTCGATGCATCAGGATTCAAAAAGGTGGGTAACGAAAGAATCGGCGATGTGAGAGAGGGTTCTATTTCTGTAAGGCAAATTGAGCAAAAGATTGAAGCGACAAAACCTGGTACATTTACTTTTGGCCCTTCGTACATTACGGGTTATACCTATACAGTTGATTGGAGGGGTAAGAAAAAGACTATGGGAGGGACTATTAAGGCTGAAGCAGCACCTGTAACAATCGTTGTGATGGATTTCCCAAAAGAGGGCCAGCCTCCATCATTCAACGGTTCTGTTGGGGAGGATATAGATTTTGATGTTTCTCTTATCACCGCAGCACTTTCTACTGTTGGCGACAAGTTTGTTTTATCCCTCGTTTTTTCTAGTAGCGAAGACCTTTCCAATGTGAAGTTACCGGAAATATGTTGTCAGCCTGGTTTTCCCGGATTTTTTGAGCTCGATGATATCCCACCACTTCCTGTAGAAAGAGACGGCTCAATGATGTACTCTTTAGGTTTACGTCCGTTAACTCCTAATATTCGTGAAATTCCGAGTATTGAATTTTCTTATTTCAATCCCGATAAAGAGGTGTATGAAATTAGGAGAAGTAAGGGCATACCGGTAACAGTCAAACCCTCTCCAAGCAAGCCGTTGCCGTTGGTTCCTGGAACACCTACTGTTCCAGACGCAAAAACTTCTAGAGGTTCAGGACAGGGTGATGTTTTATGGCCGGCAACGACTTCTGACACTCAGCCGATAGAGATTCAAACCATCTATCCCTTGGATATTGAGGATTTATCTAATACGATATTTGGCACTTGGGCAGTGTTCCTTATTCTTCCTTTCGGTGGATTTTTCATCTATGTACAAATTGATATGCGTGAGAAACGCAAGAAGAAAGCTGTGGCAAAGAATATTAAAGACAGCATTTATTGGTTTGGAGAAGCAAGAAATTCAAAGGGTGATATAGGAGAGTTTTGCCACTTGTTAAATAAAGCGTTCATGATGCGCCTCTATGAAAAGGGATGGATCGAAGATGAACATTTATCCCCTCAACAGCTTTCTGATGAAGGGATTTGTAAAAAGGTGAAGTCATTCCTTTGCGGAATTGAAGAGATGCGCTTTACTTCTAAGGCTCTTCAATCTACTGATGAGATAATCGTTGAGGCTGATAAGTTGTTTTATGAAATAGAGAAAGGGGTAAAACATGATTAGCAGAGAAAAGCTCAGAAAGTTTTTAATAAGCCCTTATACCGTTTCGATAGCGTTTTTTATTTTCTTCGTTGCTGTGTATATCCATTTTTACTATCACTCTGCATCTTCTTTGGTGAATGAGGCAAATAATAACTACTTGGAAGGAGAGAGAGCACAGACTGTTGACGTAAGGAAAAACTCTTTTAACAAGGCCCTTAATGCATTTCTGAAACTTGAGGATCAGTATGATCCAAGATTTGGAAACGGCATCTTATATTACGATATAGGGAATACCTACTTTCAGCTGGAGGACTACCCAAGAGCTACGTTGAATTATTATCGTGCATTGAATCTTCGTCCCTTCGATGAAAATGTTTATAAAAACTTAAACATTGCTTTAAAGAAACTGGATTTGCCACCTTTGAAAGCATACTCTCCCATTGAAAAAGTTTTCTTTTTTCACAGTATCATTCCTCTGCCGTGGCGTTTACAGTTCTTTTTCATCACTGCATTTCTTGCAATGCTATTAGGGTCCATCTATATTTGGTCTCCTTTTGAGAAGGTCAAAATTTCTTCTATGGCTTTTGGAGCTTTAGCAGCGATTATGCTGTTAAGCCTTACCTTTACTTACTTTGTCGAAAACCCACAAGCCCTCGTTGTTAAATCGACAAATTTATACAGAGGAGCCAGTAAACAGTTTGCTCCCGTCACAGATGAACCGATAAAGGCTGGAACAAAAATGACGGTGACACAAGTGGAACAAGACGGGAAATGGCTTAAAGTGACAACTTCTGATGGAAAAGTGGGCTTCGTTCCTAGTGCCTCCCTCCTACTTATTTTTTAACTCATATAAGTCGGTGGGGTATATACTGCTCGCACTTGAATGTGAGAGCAGTATAGACTAGTTTGTACCACCCTAGATCTAACCCAATGTCATTGAATTAAAATAATTAAGGTTCTTCAGAAAAAAACTCACCAAAACCGAA
>JAJFMC010000392.1 GCA_021772365.1 Chlamydiota bacterium | reverse complement strand
ACCTAAGAATTTCTCGTTCATACACCTTAGAACCGATTGTTCCTTTGGTGCCGATGATCGCGATATGTCCATTTTTGGTAACTTCAACAGCGCGTTTTGCTCCTGGTTCCACAACGCCGACAATCGGGATTCGGAACATATTCTTCAAGGTTTCAAAGGCATAGGCAGTCGCTGTATTACAGGCTATGACCAGCAGGTTAACGCCTTGACCGATAAGAAACTCAGCGTTGTCAATCGCATATTTATTAACAGTTTCGGAGCTTTTCTCACCATAGGGAACTTTTGCTGTATCGCCGAAATAGAGAATTTCGTGACCAGGACAAGCCTCGCGTATTGCCTGCATGACTGTGAGGCCTCCGATGCCTGAATCAAATATCCCTATTTTATAAACCATAGCCCATTATCTTTCGGGGATTTTTAGTTTTTGCCCAACAATAATAGTGTCGCTCTTCAGTTTATTCATATCCTTGAGGTCTCTGATCGTCGTGTTATACTTTTGGGCGATAACACCCAGGCTATCGCCGGGCTGTACATGATAGATGCGGTATCCATCTATCGACCCTTCTGTTCCGCCGACAGCATCCATCAACGTTTTCATGGCAGCTTTGAGATCTTCGACATTCTTCGTCTGTGACTTCATGACTGCTTCCATCTGAGCGATCTGCTTATGGTAGTCTTCGAGGACAGTAGAGGAGTCGTTGGCATGGTGTCGAAGTTTTTCTAGGTCCGAGACAAATCCTTTGATCGACCGCTCTTGTGAAACAATCTTCGTTTCCGAACCACGCAACTTTTCATGTTGGGACATCACAGCGGTGTCAAATTGACTGCGGAGATCTTCAATAGCATCTTCCATATTGCGGAGCTTATCATCAAAAACGCGAAGCTCAGCTTCATGATTCCCTAACTCATGACGCATCATTTCGAGGCGATCATAGATTTTACGGATAATTGATCGGTCCTGCTCACTATAACTACTCTTAGAAGCTGCAGTAGCGTCATTGGCAATAGCAAGACCCAAACAAAAGATGAATGTAAGTACAACCTTTCTCATACAATCCTCAACGGTTCAATCAGTGGTGATAAACCTTAAACTCAGCACGACGGTTTTGTGACCATGCATCGCTGTTATGTCCAAATACTAGAGGTCGCTCTTTTCCGTAGGAGATAGTGAACACGTTGTCGGGGTTCACACCTGCTTTGATCAGAGAATTCCTCACTGCATTGGCTCGACGTGCTCCTAGTGATAAGTTGTATGCTTCGGCTCCACGTTCGTCACAGTGTCCTTCTACAAAAATGTAAGTACTGGGCTTTCTACGCATGTAATCGGCAATCTTTGTTACACGCTCTAGGTTTCCCTGTCCTTTGATTAAACTACTATCGTAAGGAAACTGCACGTTTTGAAATACTTCAGAAAGTTGTGCCACCATGCTTGGATCTTTAAATGCTTCGATGCCTGGAACGGAGCTGCCCGGATCGCCTGGACTTTGTTTAGGCTGCCGTGCAACAAAATCTGCCATAGCAATATCGTTACTGTAGTCCATATCACTCAACGGGATGAAGTCGTCAGCTTCAGCATAACCGTAATAGTCGTCATTCTGACAGACGAAATCATCGCGGCATCGTACTTGCCGGGAGTCGCCCTGTTTACCACCTAACGAGCATAACCCTCTCTTTACGTGGCGTTTACATGATTTTGTGTCGTCCCAGACTTGGTCTTTGGATCGTGAACAAGAACTGAGTAAAACACACGCACACAGTACTTTGAGAACTAGGAATAGATAACTCTTTTTCATAAAAGCCCCATAACAGAAAAATATATTAATGATTGCTTAGATCTTACCAAAGGTCTAGCCATGTTGCAAGCTATTTATGAAAGGTGTTATTCACCGTCGAGTGTATACGAAGCGTATACTATTGTGATTAACCTATGTGTGGTAGCATTCTCCGAGGCGTTTTAGACACAGTCACCCTTCAACCCACGGTTCCCAGTGGGGGAAGCGTTTCTCTCCTTTACCGGAGGAAATTTTTACTGCTTGTGGGTGGTTTAAATTGATCAAATACAACTCACTCACAGGCTCTTTACTCGCATTGTAGATAAGATGTAAGCTATTAGGAGCCCAAGTGGGGTTTTCTGCATTCATCTTCCCGCGAGTCAGCTGAACCTCTTGCTTTGTCACTAAATCATAAACAAAAATCTGACGCACACCATTCATACGTGCACAGTAGGCAATTTTACGTCCATCTGGCGACCAAGCAGGTGCGGTACATCCTCTACGAAACTTCGTGATCAGTTGAGGGTGGATATCTCTGAGTTTTGCACCTTCTGGTGGTATATCTATTACGTAAACACGCGGCGAGCCGTCATTATTGGATACGAAAGCGATACGTTTTCCATCGGGACTAAACGTCGGTGTCCCTTGCGAAGCCAATGGAGCGGAAAAAATCTGCCGGGGCTTCCCCACCACTCCCTTTTGCGAATCGAACTGTTGAAGGAATAGATCCGGATTCCCTGTCACATCGCTGATAAAAGCCACTTGATCACGTTGGTATGAGAGTGTAGGCATGAGCTGGTTACCTCTTAGGTAACTGACGCGCCTTGACTGTCCGTCTTTGAGTGATCCCATATAAATTTTTGGCTGTCCATTTTTGTAGGAGACAAAGAGGAAGCTACCCGGATGCATGCCCGGAGCCGGAGGGGCATATTGTGGGGTGACGCAATACCCAGCATCGTCGACAACCTGACGGGCGTTCCCTCCATCGTAATCGGCTTCCCAAATCTCGCATGTCCAGTCTTTCACCCCCGGAATTTTATTTCTCAGAGTGTAGAGGAATTTTGTACGTACGATACCTTCTTTTCCGAAAAGGGATTTGTGAATCATATCGGCGATGAGGTGTACTTGTCGACGGTCATGCCCTATATCGCCATTAATTTCGATGGCAGGACTATCTTTCGTCCACTTGCCGACAACGGACGAGATGGTTGGATCGAGTTGTTCGTCAGTGGCGTCGACGGTGACCACGTATTTTACGCGTTGCTTTTCCCATTCTGGAGAATAATGTTGTGCGCTATTTGCCAGATTGTCTAAGCGTGGGTCATTTGGAACAACTGTTGTCATTCCGTTATTTTCTAAATCAAAACGCAGGATTTTTTCGAGTTTTCTGACGTAACTGTCGTCATAAGCTTGACTAAGATTTCTAAAATAAACGACATAAACAGGCAAGAGCTGAACACCTGTCACTAAAGGAACGACCATTCCTTCATCTTCGTCATCACCGAATTCGTTGTACCCGAAAACGCTCCCGCACATTAGTGTGAACATCAAAACTTTGATAATCAGGTCATTCATCATTTTTTTACTCCTATTCATTCGTCAAAGTAATATGAAAAGTATGTGACTTTTCCCCATTAAAAGTCTTCCCAAACGGTGGCAACGATAGCATGGAAAGGGTTTTATTGATGTAATCGGCATTGCGTTCACTCTCGCTGGTAACAATGACAATATTCTCTACACGTCCTTCTCTGTTAACAACAAGTTTCACCTCGACACTCCCCATTTCAGGCAGTTGGAGTTGCACTCTTAAATGGGTTGCCAGTTCGTTACGATAGGCACTTTGATTCGATGACTCTGCCTTTTCCGATGACTTCACTCCCACAAAGCTGAGTGTTTCGATACGTTTTGGAACTTTCGTCGTTTTTTTAGGTTTCGTTTTTATATTCTCAGTTCTCTGATCGATTTTTGCAAGAGTTTCCTGCGCTTGTTTCAGAAGTTTTTTCTTTTTCTCATCAACTTTAAGTTCTTTGGGTTTTTCTTTTGCTTTCTTTTTTGGCGGAGTTTTTGGCGGAGTTTTTGGTTTTTGGTTTTTCTTCACAGGTGGTGGTGAAGCTTTTTTGTTCACAGATGGTGATGGTGGTCTTTTTTTCGGAGGAGAAGGAGGGGGAATCTCTGCAATCACTTTCTCCTCAGCTACAACTTTCTTGGGGGGATTGAGCTTGACCGTTTTGACGACAAGTTTTTTATCCTTAACATTTTTGCTTATGGGTTCAGGAAAATTCAATGCCAGAAAAACAAACCCCAATCCATGTACCAATACAACGATACAAACGATCCCAAATAAAAGGGGGTCTTTATTAATCCATCTTTGAAACATTCAACTCTCCTTTAATATGTCGGAGGTTGAAGAACGAGATCGAGCTCTTCAAATCCGGCAAACTCGACAGCATTTTTTACAGACTGGTAGGTACCAAACGTTGCGCGTTTGTCGTAATATAGCTGCGGAATAATGTCGGGATTGATTTTTTTAGCCTCGATAAGGAGGTCGCCTAATCTATCTGCGCTGACATTAATTTTATTGATCTGAATCGTATCATCGGGAAACACATGGATACTCACCAAGCTATTTTCTTTTGCAAGAGTCTGTATGTCCTTATTTTTAGAGGAAGCATCTGCAAGTTGTATTTTCTCCATTTCCAATATGGGAGCAACGACGATGAACATGATAAGTATCACAAACACGACATCGATCAACGGTGTGAGGTTAACCGAAGGTTCCTCACTCTCTACTACGGTTTTTCTTTGAAATAAATGACGAGCCATAAGTCCTCACAGCACATCCACTTTTCGATATTGCATTTCCACGGAAGCGAGAATCTGATTAGAAAAACATTCCATTTCAATCTGATGTTCACGAATCGTGTTTTTCAAATAATTATACCCGATCAAAGCAGGAATAGCATCGACTAGTCCAATCACCGTGGTCGCCAGCGCTAAGGAAAGTCCTCCGAGCACTAGCTGGTTCGTGTTGCCACCTGCTTGCGCTTGCAACTGTCCAAATGATGTTAAAATTCCCCAAACAGTGCCGAGCAGCCCTAAAAATGGAGCAAGAGGGACCACAGTTGCTAAAATATATAAATTTTTTTCTAAAACTTTGGTCTGTGAAGCAATCGTTGTCGCAAGGTGCGACTCTACGATATCGATATCTGAAGGAGAGAGGTAAGACCGGGGCGTTTCCCCTATATCTTCTTCTTTGGTCGATAGGGCAAACTTTCTGTTTTTATTTAAGAGATCGACTGTCTGTTTTGTCAGGACCTGATAGAGGTTAAAAAAATGATTTTCTTTCTTATCTTCACTATACTTTATAGATAAAAAATTTCCTTGATATTGATCGACCATTTCACGAAATCCAACAGATTTTTTTTTGACATCGTAAGTAATCCAAGTTTTATGAATCAAAATCACCCAAGTGACCAAAGAAAGTAACAGAAGACCTAAAAAAATCA
>JAJFMC010000391.1 GCA_021772365.1 Chlamydiota bacterium | reverse complement strand
ATATGACCGTTATGTTCAAAAAATCGGAGAAATCACTCCAAAAACGTGGATTTCTGGTGGAAGAGGACGGGGTAAAGGTATGCATGGAAAAAGCATGCTGAACATGCTCAATGGTAATGAAGGTATCACAGATTACCCACTAGCAATGCCTGATGGATCCGATGACAAAATGGCTATAAAAACGATCATTAGTATGTTTTCAGGTGATCATGAATTGGAAGAGTCCTTAAAGGCAATTAAGGATGGAACTCTAAGTAGTGGGTACATTCCTAAAACAATAACCCGCTTGAACTCGGGACTTTCGTCGGCACTGAAACGTTTGATTTACGATCAGCCCGGTAGACTTATTCGTGAAGCTGCAAAAGAAGTTGCTAAAGAAATAAAGCAAGTTAACCGTGACGACATGGTATTTAGACGTGAATGTCTGGCGAATGGTAGGTTAGACCTTATTAGTAAAGCTCCTGAGAGAATTAGAATACTCGAAGAGTTCGCTGAAAGGATGGAAAGTCCTCGTTTGAATCGACAAAGCACGACCTCCGGCATATCACAAATTCTAGGGAAATTTAAACTACCCTATAACAAGAACCACGACAAAAAAATCTCGCTCAAAGATTTTGCAGAAAACAAGTGTGCTGTTGGATTAATCGCTAAACACCACCTACGGACAATTTGCGGACCATCGGGTACAACGGTAGACACCTTGGTAGGGTTAATGACCCAAATTGGAACTGATGAAGTCAGTAAAATCGTCGAGCCTTTATTCAAGCATGTGGAGTATTTGAGGAATCCACAGTCATCAGAAGAAAGTACGATTACCCAATCTAAGGAGTTTCAAACATTTTTTGCTGCTCTGTCTACACAAATGCAGGGGGGCCAATACCACACGGTAGCGGAAGTCCTTATTGGGATGTATATCGTTGGTATGGCATTACAGGATATTAATGAAGACGCTTACTTCAATTTAGATAATACTTTGAATAATATAGACATACTCCTCCAAGATTTTTCTGAAGCCCCTGGAAAATATTTCCCTGTTGAAGCGAAAGATATCCAAACAGCGGATAGAGTCCATCATGAATTTACCATTAATGCTATTCAAGAAGTGCTTGAGAGAGCAGAAAGACTCTATTCTGGCGATGATATTTCGGACTCCAGCTCCAGCTCCAGCTCGGACGATGACTCAATAATAGACCTAAACAGTTTCCCTTTTGGAGACGAACTTAGGTAACCATTAAGACTTGAAATTATCATTTTCTAGCGCGTTCCTTTAGGGGAAGGCGCTAGACCTCATTTGGCACATTTCTTTCACCGCCATGATCATACTATATCATGGCTTCGTCATTGCTCCTCAGGTTCATCGAGGCGCACAAGTATCATTTCTTGTGAACCACCATCTACATAGTTGATACGCACTGGAAGCTCTTCTTGTGTTAAGTTGTAGACCCCCGTTTCCATAATCGGAGCGCTTTCGCTATCAACGACTTTCCACGCTGCACGTTGTGACTCTTCGTCAACCATCCCTTCAATTTCATACGTCGCATCGGTAATGGTATTATAGTAAGTGCCTGAAATCATCCCGTCTTTGTTGAGAGCTAATTGTATGTAAATATTCGGGGTTGTGGAAGATTCACCTGTGCTGGTAAACGCAAATACTCCTAAAGGCATCCACTCTTCACTTGTCGCCTCATCAGCGACAGTTTCAATCTCTTGAGCTTGCTGACTATATCCCACAGGAATGCCATAGGACGGATATTCTTCCCCATAGTACTCTCCATCATCATAACCGTAATAGACAGGAGCAGCATTCCAACTCAGCCATGCACCCACTCCGCCAACGGTAGCCCAACGCCACCAGTAGTTTGAATTATGATGACCATAGTAAGGAGGTCGGTGGTGATGTCGGTGCCAGAAGTCATCATTAAACCAATTACCATGCCCGGGACGATCTCTACCCACCCTATCACGCACTTTATTACCAACGTTATGACGATCACCAGGGTGCTTACCTGGTCTGTCTCCTGGTCGTCCACCACCAGGTCTTTGACCTGGACGATCACCAGGCCCTTTACCTGGTCTGTCTCCCGGTTGTCCACCACCTGGTCTTTGACCTGGACGATCACCCGGCTCTTTACCCGGTCTATCTCCTGGACCCTTTCCTGGACTTTGCGCAGGTTTTGCAGTAGGATGAGATTTGAGAAATTGCTGCACTTCATTTCTAGTGTGTGATTTACTACCAGATCGTTGGATGTTAGAAGGTCTTGCCTGTCCAGATTTAGGCCCTCCAGTATGTTGTCGAGAAGTATTTTCTGATCTAGATTGTGGAGGCCTAGAACCCGGTATCGACTGAGGTTTTCCCTGTCTTTCTTGTGGCCGACTTGACCGAGGAGAGCTTTGTCGAGATCGAGAGGCGTTGCTCATCGATGGACTGCGGTTCATACTACGCCCGCCGCCGCCGCCACGCCCCCCGCCACCGCCGCCGCCGCCACGACCGCCACCGCCACGACCACCGTCGCCGCGCCCTCCGCCACGAGCATCGAGTTCTACTGTAAATAGGATACATAGTATCATCATTATATTTAGAATCGTGTAAACCCTTCTCATGGCTATTCCTCTATTTTATAATTTTTTCGACAATTACCGGACCGATGCTCGGCAACATTTCACCAGCAACTTCTCGTCCTGTAGATTCCCATGTGTAGCTATTGTCACCAACTTTAGTGTAGGTATTTATGGCTGAGGCAAGTCTACCGTCTGAAAGAGTGAAAGAAGTTTCGACTGTCCATGTATCGTGTTCATTCAACCAAGTTCCTTCTCCAAATCCGCCATCGGAGTCGAAGATCCACGAACGAATAGTCTCAATAGCGGGATCCCAAGCTATAATTTGCTTACCCTCTTGAATTATCTGTCCTTCAGTAGTTACAGTAAAAAGTTGGGTTAGATAATTATGATTATCATTCCATTCAAATTTAGTGATAATTTTTGTATCTTCATCTTCGTCTACCCACTCTCCAACAAGCCAGCCCAATTTCTTGAGGTTTTCGTAATTTGATGTTGGTAGTTCATACTCGACCTCTCGAACTTCAGTAAGTAGCCAGTCTCCTTTCTGATTTTCGTAAAAAGCTTTATAAGCAGTAAGTATGGATTCTTGGTCATCTCTGGAGACAGCTGCTGTGCCCATTTCCACAGCTTTGTTTTTTGCTAGTATTTCGATCGAATTGACATAAATTTCTATATTGGAATTTCGATTTTTCTCAAATGTGACTTCGAAATCTTCATGTATTGCTTTTCTTCCTTTGAGTTGCACCCCTGTTTCCAGATCGGTATACATAGCATCCTCTGCCCAAAGGTTAGCTATAGCTGCAGCATTGCCCTGGTTGAAAGCCTTTTCGTATGCTTTCGATTGGTTCCTAATCGCTTGTTGTTCAACAGTATCTTCACCATCGCGATCATCACAAGCAGAGAAAGTCAGTAAAACTGTTAGAGATAGCATTGAAAATAGAAGCCTTATGCTCATTATGAATACCTCTTTGTATATACCGAAATGAACTCAAAAATTGATTTTTGCCTTCACTTCTGTATAAGGTTAATTAATCATCTTTTCTCACATCATTAGATATTTTGAAAAGGAATGAATTTTCTAGATTCTAAATTTATTAGTAAAGTCTTGTAAGAGTATAAAGTAAGACCTACTGATCGTGATTCAAAATCTAGAATTTTGGGCATGGTTCAAAAACGGGCTTTCCCAAGTAACAACAAATCATGTGGAATGATATATTTGGTATAGATGCCAGCTAATTTTTTCCTAAAATAATCTCTGCATCGTTCCACGGCACTCAGATGTATTTCGATCAAGAGACACAGGTGGAACGACGCAGGGTCTTCTTACACAAAGGTGTTACCTTCGTTTGAACCAAGTCGAATTTTGCGATAATGCGAATTATTGAGGGAATTGCAAAAATAGTTGAAGCAGTTTTATGGAGATTTTTTTGGCTCGCAAGGAACGGAGTTCGCAGACAACCATGCGTTGTTTACAAGAACGAGCCCGAAGCGAGGCGGAAAAAGGACTAGAAAACAGCCCAAATAGTTATTCAACTCCCTCGCTAATGAAAACTATTCTTCTTCTTTAAAACGATAGCCTACACCTCGAACGGTATCGATAAACTTAAAATTCGGTCCTAGCTTTTTACGAAGAGCCGCGATGTGTACGTCGATGTTTCTATCTACGATAAACGCATCATCATTTTGGACATCGTCAAGAAGCTGGTTACGTGTAAGAACCTTACCTCTGTTGAGCACAAGACGCTTGAGGATACCGAACTCTGAAAGTGTCAGAGATAGAGGTTCTTCCCCTTTCTTCACCTGATAGCGGTCAATTTCCATGACGAACTGTCCGAAAGTAATAATCTTTGGTGTTTTTTCCTTCTCCTTACCACGTCGTAAGACGGCGCGTATCCTAGAGAAAAGCACTTTTGGTGAAAACGGCTTAGTGACGTAGTCGTCAGCACCGAGTTCCAAACCAAGAACTACATCGATTTCTTCACTTTTGGCAGAGATCATGATCACAGGAATATCTTTGAGTTCATCATCATTTTTCATCTTTCGGCATACGTCCAGACCACTTTGCCCGGGAAGCATTAGATCGAGGATGACAAGATCGGGTTTTTCCCTCTTTACCGCCAGGAGGCCGTTGAGACCGTCCACCTCTACATGGAGCTTGTAGCCTGACATTTCGGCCTGAAGCTTTATAAGAGCTGCGATATCTTCTTCATCTTCAATCAGTAAAATTGTGGGTTTATACATATCAAATCCCTCGTCATCCGAGTTTAAATAACTTTAAGAGCTTCTGCGCTTTTGCGAATAGTAACATCTATGAGTTTAAATGCGCAATACAAGGGTGGGTTAAAACATCACCCTGTCTTAACTCTTATTAAAACATTTCTTTAATTTATTATCACCACTTTTTTTTATAATCTTTATATTCTTGATGTTCAGTGAGTGAATGGGTCAATGAGCCTTTAACGATGTGAATTTTCCCTAGGGAAAATTCACATCGTAAAACTATTTTCTCCCAATTTTTCAAATAGACGACATAAAAAAACGTTTTTGGAGAGGTT
>JAJFMC010000040.1 GCA_021772365.1 Chlamydiota bacterium | reverse complement strand
TTGAGGAGTGATGAACTTACTTAAATCTTTGGCCACTGCAATTTCATGGCCTTTAAAGCGAGAAAACACAGCATCATAGACATCTGAAGCTGTGTATTTTGGATCTATTGGCAGGTCGAGCTTTGACTTTAACTCAATAACGGAAACTAGGAAGTCTCTTGAGCATAGGTCTTCTGTACTCAAACCACTATACTTGAATACGGGATGCCTAAATTGTTTATTTTGTGCAGGCAACAAATCATGTTTATCAATACCCGCGCCGGTATTGAATACCAACAAATCATAGGTGCCATCGTCTTTCTTGGTGACTTCACACAGCATTGCATGACCACCATAATAATCACCCCAACCCGTGGGTATCAATAGAGAGTCACCCGCTTCTAATTTTTCGATATCACCTTCTATTTTCTGCGCTAAAGCTTGACGAAGAGCTGCTCTTTCTTCAATAGGCCTACTTGAAAAGGAGGCTATTTCGGCCATTGTGTTTCCGCAGTATTCGAACCGTTCCAAAATATTTGTAAAAGCCTGCTCTTTATCCACAACTTTTAATACAGCTTTCACAAACCTAATCGACTCAAAATATGAATTACCCTCAAGAGGGGCGCCTTTATCATCTCTCATTTTCAAGAGAAACGCATCGCCTAAAAAGTTTCCGATAACTCTAGGGTTCATTAAAAACAACAAGTCCAGTGAGTGTTCTGATAGTTGCTTCACCCAATTACTATATTTTTTAGGCTCTTCAGCAACCTCTTTTAATAAAACATCATGAAAGACTGTCGACTGCTCCGCAATCTGAAAGATTTTCAGCGTTATATCGGGACTTTCGAAATGCTCAACGACATAAGGTACTAGCTGCTTGTGAAACTTTTGTTGGTGGTCAGCCCACTCGACATTTGACAGAATACCATCTATCACCTCCAACATGCGTGATGAATCTTCACCAATATATTCGAAAACATTGGTTATTTCAAAATCTTGAGCTGGATTACTAAAGTTAATACCTGAACTATCAGTTGACGATATAGTCATAATGAACACCTTTCTTTTTATCAAAACTAAACTATTGACTTGTAATTATAAATAAATCGATTTTTAAATAGTATAATTATTAATATTACATCTCTTCTCACATCTAACGATAATACAAAACAAAACTAAACAATAATTTAATTCAAAAGAAACAGCTGTTCGTTAATAGATTGACTGATCCATAAAAAAGTACTTGTTCACACGATAGTAGTAAAAGACCTTTGCAGCCGCTTCGCGGCTCGCGAGTTTGGCATTTTTTAATGCCCGTCGGGCCAGATATATACCCAAACAAGTTAGTATTGTTGATCGAAACAATTCAATTAGCCCGAAGGGCTCAAACTGCAACAGGCCGGGGCAACGCCCTGGTTATGATTCCCCAAAAATATCGCAGCCTGAAGGGCTGCAAGACGAATCCCAAATATATTTTTCGTTATAATCAACACAGTAAGCATCCATCAATTTCGTGAACATGTGATCCATATGCATGAGCAATACCTGCCATATATTAGTATAGAGCTTACTGCATCTCTTTGGTGATAAAACAAGGGCGATTTCATCAAGAAAGGTTTGACAAAAGATAGCTGTTTTTGAGATGCATATTTCCTTTCTCTTTGTAAATGCGTTACTTAGAAAGAACAATACAAAAAATATTTTCTTGCAGCCTTTCAGGCTGCAAGACGAACCCCAAATATATTTTTCGTTATAATCAACACAGTAAGCATCCATCAATTTCATGAACATATGATCCATATGCATGAGCAATACCTGCCATATATTAGTATAGAGCTTACTGCATCTCTTTGGTGATAAAACAAGGGCGATTTCATCAAGAAAGGTTTGACAAAAGATAGCTGTTTTTGAGATGTATATATCCTTTCTCTTTGTAAATGCGTTACTTAGAAAGAATAATACAAAAAATATTTTCTTGCAGCCCTTCAGGCTGCGATATTTTTGGGGAAACGTAACCAGGGCGTTGCCCCGGCCTGTTGCAGTTTAAGCCCTTCGGGCTACTCGGGTTTGACATTTTTTTTGCAACAGCTCCTTCGAAGCAGGCATATTTTGGCATTATTCTTAATAAGAAGTTATGGGTGAAGGTAGCAATCAAGGTCTTTGGATTTCAATTTTTTCAAATTAATGTCCCCAGACAAGACCTTTTCTCAACCAATTTTTGAATTCACTTCTGTATACCTGTTCAATAAAAACAGACAATTTCACCAATATCCTACTACCTATTTATTTACCATTGTAATTTAATGAACAAAAGTACATACTTATAACATATTTTATATTTCTAACAAAGAAAGGCGTTAACCAAGATGACTATTCAAGATAATAATTCAAACAATCAAAGTATAAAAAACAGTAGTATTCCCCAGGCAAATACTACTAATTCCCAAACTGTTCACCTATCGATAATAAGTAATGATTCGACAACCCTTGAACAAGCAAATCATATGATAAAGAAACTTGCGGAAAGAATGTTTAATCTTGAAAATCGTCTAAAAAATCAAGAATATATCACCCAAAAACTTATTCAGGATGTTCAATATCCTGATAATAAAACTCATTCTAACCATCAAGTACAGCAAACCAGAAGTCGAATGATCCTTCCGTCGATAGGTGGCAACAGAAAACACAGACATACTCCTTACCAATCTCCTTTAACATCAAGTCCCCCCATTGGGGTAGATGAATCAAAAAATCAATTTACAAACCAACTTATTGCACTCGAATCCTTAGGCATTCAAGATTCAATAACTCAATTAGATTCAGTAACTGCAACAATAAAGAAAGAACCTAAACTCTTTCACTCTCTCACCTCATTCCTAAAACAAAAACCGGATCATAAACTAGCAAAACAGCTTCTTGGCTACTGTTACCACAAGGGCATTGGCACCGAGAAAAACCCGAAACTAGCAATTGAATGGTATCAGAAATCTGCAAATCAAGGACATCCCGTTGCGCAAAACAACCTGGCCGGGTGTTACAAGAACGGTATTGGCACCGAGAAAAACCCTAAACTAGCAATTGAATGGTATCAGAAATCTGCAAATCAAGGACATCCCGTT
>JAJFMC010000390.1 GCA_021772365.1 Chlamydiota bacterium | reverse complement strand
TGCATCCAGTGAAAAAGCTTCTCTTCTTTGGTGCCTGGAAGATAACCAATATCTCTACCCAAAGGAACAACGGGGCGGCTGATGAGAATTTTTGAGTATAGGTTCTCATCATAGACCTTCCGGAGTCCACAGGCGAGAGCGAGCAGAGTCTTTCCCGTTCCAGCTTGGCCAATGAGAGTGACGAGCTTTATGTCATCGCGAAGAAGAAGGTCAATTGCACATTTTTGCTGGACATTTCGCGGAGAGATCCCCCAGATATTTTTTACAGGTATAAGAGGATGGGCCTCTTTTTTATGGTGGTCATATTTCGCGACGGCGGATGAATGCTCCGGCGAAGTGATGACGAAATATTCGTTCGGGCGAGGGTCTTCTATATCGATTTTGATTTTCCCGTCTTTGAAAAAGGTGTCGATATCGTGTTTTGGTGCTTCAATTTCACGAATCCCTCTGTATATGACGTCATAAGAAAATTTTAGACTTTCATAATCTTCAGCTTCAAGTCCTATGGCCTCGGCTTTGATTCGTGCAGCGAAATCTTTAGAGACGAAGACAACACGTTTTCCCTGCTCTTTGAGGTAATAAGCTGCCATAATTATGATATTATCGTTTGTTGAAAGCGGAAGATTTTGCGTGTGGTCTGTCTTATACTCAATAAGAATGCTGATCACCGAGTCGTTATCAATTTTCACACCCGTATGAAGATTGCCTTCTCCTATATTGGTCAGTGAATCCAAAAAACGAAATACAGCACGTGAGTTTTTACCTAATTCGTTAGGTAGTCGCTTCATCGTATCAAGTTCCTCGAGAACGGTGACGGGGATGACAACACGATGTCGTGGAAATTGTGTGATGGATTCCGGGTCGTAAAGTAATACGTTGGTGTCGATAACGAAGGTTTTTTCGCTCATGCAATAAATCTCCTTGGACGTGTGAAGAATTCTACTTATAAAGGCTTAACGGATTTACGAAAACTTTTTTTAACATGAGGGAGTTCTGGAATATATCGATTCAGCACTCTTGATGTTTGAGTGCTAAGTTTCTTGACGCAAATCTAATCTATCTGCTATTATATAAATAGTAAGTAAAACGTGACTAAATACTTATTTTACTATTCGTTAATAATTCGCCAGTACTTCTGGCTTAATTTAGACTCATTTTTTGGGGGCCCTATGAAATTTAGTGAAAAATACCTAAGTATCCCACCATACATCTCCACCAGTTGGAACAATGTGAAAGCATTACAAATGTCGGGTAATTTACTTGTCATTACTTTATCAGACGATTCACAGGTGCACGTTCCCGACATGGATTTCGAGGAGCTTGAAAAAGCATTCGAAGCTCATGGTTCATACCTCGAAAGTCAAAATTATCAGGAAGAACTTCCTCATCAAAGTCATCAAAGTCATCAAAGTCATCAAAATCAACAAGAGCATGCGGATAACGCCTTGGGCGACACCCTTACTGGACATAATCCTGGTATGCCCTTTAATTTCGGTGGTATGCAGGGGGTCGAAGGATTAGGAGCTGCCATGCAGCACAATATCGAACATGCCAATGCTCCAGACCTCCCACAAGAGATTTTACAGAAGATCGCCTCAATAGCGACAATCATCGCTCCTGAAGATATGAATGAGGTTCCTCAACCGGAACCACACTGTAATTGTCCTCACTGTCAAATTGCTCGTGCCATTAACGAAGGTCTTGGCAATACTGTACGTCCTTTCTCCGGATCTGGAGAGGAAGAAGTGCTTATAGAAGAAGAAGGGGTTGAGGTGTCAGACGAAGAATTGTCCTTCCAGCAGTGGGCCATCGAGCAAGCAGGAGAGCAGTTGTTCACAGTCTCCAATAAACTTGATGCTGAGGAAAAATACAGTGTTTTTCTAGGAGAGCCTGTTGGGTGCACTTGTGGAAAACAGGGGTGTGAACATATTCTGGCAGTTTTACATTCATAAGCTGGTGATAACGGATTAAAAATAGATTTTGTAATCTGAGTATCTTTATTGTATATTTATTTGCTTAGTATACACTGAAGGTTATATAATAACATTATAAGGTAAATGGTGATGTTTTATTTTTGTTCGCGATAATGTTTTATAGGGAGTTGGTCTTTTGGATGTTATGTCCAAGAAAGGCCTGGACTTTAAAAAGCGGCATCCTGCATTGTAACTATGATTCATCACAAGGATTAACAACTAAAAACAAAAAAAAATCAGCTCTAGGGAGCTATTCATTAACTTTTAGGAGGCAATCATGTCCTTTGAAAATGCCAAGGAAAACCTTAAAGAGTTTGGTAAAGAGCTCGGCCTTGAAGGTTTGGAATTCGATGAAAACAACACCTGTATTCTTGGGATTGACGATGAGTTTTCCCTGCATATTACATACGAACCTAATTCAAAGCGTTTATACCTGTATTCACCACTCCTAGATGGTTTGCCAAGAGATGCAAAATTCAAGCTTAAGTTGTATGAGCGTCTACTTGAAGGTTCTATGCTCGGCGGTCAAATGGCTGGCGGCGGCTGCGGTGTAGCTGTTAAAGAAGAATTGATCTTGATGCATTGTACGATAGACATGGAACATGCTGTTTCCTCAGCGCTTCGTGCATTTGCTCCTCTCTACGTCGAAACTGTTGAAAAATGGCGTAAAATGGCTCGTGATATCTCTGAAGGACGTGAGCCTGAAGAGTACAAGCCACCAGGTTCAACTCCAGGAGGAGGCTCTGCATCTTCAGCTCCAGGTGGTATGGGTGGTATGGGTGGTATGGGTAGTGGCCCAGGAAAGCAAGGTGAAGGATACATCAAAATCTAATCTTGTTATTTGTTTTTCATAAAAGTTTATAGTCTCGGTAACACGTCTGTTCCGGGACTTTTTTTTGCGTGTGTGTAAGGGAGAGCTGAGAAGTGTGAGCTATTTACTCCTTGGAGTATTTGAAGTAGTAATCTTTATCGCCTCACAAACATTAGACCTCGCTCCGCCCTCTGCGTTTTAAACACGCCGCGAATCTACTGTTACCGTCTACATAAACATGATAAAACGGTCACCTCGTGTATAACATCTTACTGCTCAGTCGGTCGTTGGGAAGTCGTTTAATATCCTTCCAATTAATGCTGTAATTTGTTACAAGGTTTTACCTATGGTTATATAACTTCTATACACAAGAGTAAGGTTACGAGATGAATATTTTACATTTATGTGGATTTTTAGGTGCGGATCCTGAAGAACGTTACACACCTAACGGACAGAAACTTTGGGAATTGCGACTCGCTACGCGTTCCTACAAAAACGGTCAAGAAGAGACCATCTGGTGGCGCGTCACTGTATGGGGAGATCAGTTTGATAATATCCTGAAACATTTCAAAAAAGGAAAACCTATTTACCTTATTGCTGAGATGAATAAACTTGGGACATACACAGATAAGAGTGGTCAGACACAGGTTTCCTACGAAGCAACGGCACGTAGCATTCACTTCCTACCAATGAACGAACGTCAGGAAGGCGAACAGCAGCCGCGCAGCACCGGAGGATATAATAACCAGCAACAACCTCAGCAGCAGCAGCAGCAGCAGCAGCAACAGCCGCCGCAGCAGCAGCATAATTTCGGAGGGGGCAATCCAATGGAAACGCCACCTGCACCAGCACAAGGCGTTGCACCAGCCAACACTAATCAGTTCCCTGCTGAGGAAGATCCCGTACCGTTTTAACGGAGGGGGCTTTCCATAAAACCTCTTCCCCTATAGACTCCAAATTAGTCTCTTTAAATATAGGGGGAGAGGATGTACGTCAAATATTGTTCTTCGTTGAAATCACGCCCAAAAGCCGATGCCTTTGTTGTTCCATATGTGATCCAAAAAGGTAAGCCAAAGTTATTAGTCATCGATTCTTTCGATGTCAGAGAAGCGCATACTGCGATCAAGTGTGGCGATTTCACCGCCAAGCAAGGCGAGCATCTAACCATTTATTCTAAACAGCTTAATGAAAAACGCCTGGTCCTCCTCGGATTAGGAGAAGCGAAAGAATTGACTGTTGAGCTGCTTCGTCGAACTTATGCCTCATTGGTTAAGGATTGCCTCAAAAAGAAAATCGAAAAAGTTATAACGTTTCTCCCTGACATCAAAGGGTTGAGTGATACACAAGTCGCAAGAGGTGTTGCTGAGGGGATGGCGTTAGCAAACTACCGCTTCATAAAAAATAAATCGGATATGAAAGAGCAGCTGTTGAAAGGTGTGTACTTCCTGTCGGCGAGTAAAGCTGCAAAACAGGTGATCGGCGAAACATTGAAAATTTCTGACGCCGTAAACTTTTCGCGTGACCTCGTAAATGATAATGCTGACGTCGTGACGCCGCAGTATCTGGTCAAGTGTGCACGGACGATGTCGAGGAAATACGCAAAGCTGTCGAGCACGATTTTTGACAAAAAAAGGTTACAAAAAGAGAAAATGGGCCTCATACTCGCCGTCAACAGAGGATCTTTTCGTGATCCGGCACTCATCATGATGAAATACAGGGGCAACCCCAAATCGACAGAGCATACCGTCATTGTTGGTAAGGGAGTCACCTACGACACCGGTGGCCTTAACTTGAAACCCACCGGCAGTATGGAGACGATGCGTTGCGACATGGGAGGAGCGGGATCTGTGTTTGGAATCATGGAAGCGATCGCCTCACTAGGACTGAAAGTCAATGTGACAGGGGTAGTGCCGACAACAGAAAATGGCATTGATGCTCACAGTTATAAGCCAGGCGACGTCTATGTCGGTTATTCAGGGAAGACGGTGGAGATAGGAAATACCGATGCGGAAGGAAGATTGATCCTTGCCGATGCGTTGGCCTATGCTTCGAAGCATTTGAAGCCTACACGCATCATCGATTTTGCAACGCTGACAGGGGCGATGGTTATCGCTCTCGGACACGTGGCAACGGGGATGATGTCTAATGATGATTGTCTTGCGGAAGCTTTGTCAACAGCAGGAGAGGAGACCTACGAACGAGTATGGAGACTTCCTCTCTTTGATGAATATCGGAAGCAATTAAAATCAGATATTGCAGACATCAAAAATACCGGTGGACGTGGGGGAGGCTCGATAACGGCAGCTCTATTCCTGAAAGAGTTTGTTGGCGATGTACCATGGGCGCACCTCGATATAGCAGGAACGGCATTTATCAGCAGTGCTGATGAGTATCGACCAAAAAATGCCACAGGTGTTGGTGTTCGTCTAATTGTCGAATACCTTAAAAAAACTTAGTCGTCCCAAAAAGTAGGCTGCCAATACCCGTTTGTCAAGAGCTCTAGGGTGACGCCGAGAAGTCGGATTGCTTTCCCGTCTCGGTAGGACTCATGCAATAATGTTTGTAAAGCGTGGCGGATACGGTGTTCGTTGTTTGTGTGTAAGGCAAAAGTTTTTGACCGGGAGATGGTAAAAAAGGAAGAGTCTCGTATTTTGATTGATACTCCACGAGTACGCATTCGGTGCTTGTGTAGTTTAGCCACAGCTTTACTGATCTGCTCGTCAATGGTTTCTTCTAATTGGGAGAAATCATCGACATCTCTACTGAATGTTGTTTCTTTACTTATAGATTTTGGGGGGTGCGACCGCCAATCGACAGGACGGAAGTCTCTACCAATAGCTCGTTGGTAGTAATTGTACCCATGTTGTCCAAAAGTGTTGACCAGAGAGTCCATTCCCGCTTGTTGTAAGTCTTGAATATGGTTGTATCCTTCTTTTTTCAGACGTTCTTGAGTTTTTTGGCCAATTCCGGGGATCACATTGATAGGAAGGGATGCTAGAAACGTAACTTCCTCACCTTGCATGACTTGCCTCAGGCCGTTAGGTTTATGGGTGGAGGAGACGATTTTTGCTACCAGCTTGTTAGTGGCGATACCGATCGAGCACGTTAGGGAAGTCGCTTTTAAAACTGAATGTTTGATGGCTTGGGCAATTGGAAGGGCAAGTTCATTATATTTGGCAATATCAGTCATATCGAGGTAGGCTTCATCGATGCTAACAACTTGGGTATAAGGGCAGTAGTTTCTGAGAATGCTCATCACTTCACGAGAAACATCGCGATAATAGGTGTGGTCGACAGGGAGAACGACAGCGTGTGGGCAGCGCTTGAGAGCTTCGCCCATCGACATGGCAGAATGTACACCGAATTCTCTTGCTTCGTAAGAGCACGTGGAGACAACCCCTCGTTCCTGTGCTGAGCCTCCAATAATGAGGGGGGCTCCCTTTAGGTAGGGGTGCCTGAGGAGTTCTATGGAAGCGAAGAAAGCGTCCATATCGATGTGATAGATGATACGTTCTGCAGTCATGATAGCCGTGATTTTAAATGAAATAACCCAATAAAGCTCGAAATTTGTATGTAGCTCGTGAGAAGTGGTAATCTACGAAGGTAGTGAGCTCCGTGGTGTCTAGAACGCAGAGGTCGCAAAGAAACGTAAAGGGCGCAGAAGGAGGTTAGATGGTCGTGAGGTGATGAGGGGTACGAGGTGAAATACTTCAAGGAGGAGGTGGCTCGCAAGCTCGCCATTTTCTCCTTGAAGTATTAACAGCACTGGCTTCGCCAAAAAAAGTCATGGCGAAACCAGTGCTATTGGATATGGAAGCGAGCTTGCGAGCTTTATCCCAACATCCAAAACCTCTCCCTCTGCGTCCTCTGCTTTGTAGAGACCTCGGAACCTTTCTCCCAACCCCAGACACCTCGCGGACTGCCACGTCTTCCATGTCCCTTAAAAAAAAGTTGGCATGGAAATTGTTTATATATCCTTAGATATGCTAGGATGATGTCATAAAAATCCTAATATTCATTATTTTACGAAAATGGAGGCACGGATGGCCGATAAAAAAGTCACCAAAAAAGCACCAGCAACGAAAATCACTAAAGCCCCTGTCGCGAAAAAGACAGTGAAGGACACTTCAGCAAAAAAATCGGCAACAAAAGTTGCTGTTCCGACGAAAGTACGGATCCAAACTGCTGAAGGGTGGAAGCGTACAAGGCTCAAGAACCAGGGCGCTAAAGCTAAATAAAAAAAAGTGTTGATTTAACAGATCGATCTTCTATAGCCTAAGCAGATGATGGTAAGTAACCCGTTGTGTGCATCATGGCTATAGATAAATTTCACCTCAATACAGTAATCGTCCTTCAGGCGCGTATGAGTTCTACGCGGCTCCCCGGGAAAACCATGAAATCGATTCTTGGACGCCCCCTTTTGTCTTTCGTCCTCGAGCGCTTGCAAAAATGTAAGTGTCAAGATCAGATTATCGTCGCAACGACAAACAAACCTTTAGATAAACAAATCGTCGATTTTTGTCGTCGTGAGCATGTCGACTATTACATCGGAGATGAGAGCGATGTCCTCGATCGTTATTTCCAGACAGCACAAGCTTTTGGTGCAGATGTCGTCGTACGTGTGACTGGCGACTGCCCGTTGATCGACCCCGCGATTGTCGATGAGGTGATCAGTTTTTATGTCGATCATTATCCTAAGTATGACTATGTTTCCAATGTAATCGACAGAACCTATCCTAGAGGGATGGATGTCGAAGTCTTTTCTTTGAAATGCCTCGAAGCATTGAAACGCTATGCCGTCACTCCCGAGGAAAAAGAGCACGTCACACTGTATGTACTAAATCATCGGGATCGCTTCACGACACATAGCATTGTGATTAAAAAAGATTTATCAGACTATCGACTAACCGTCGATACAGAAGAGGATTTTCGACTCATCCGAAATATCATTGAGGCATTGTATCCAACAAACAGACAGTTTACTATGAAGGATATCCTAAAAGTTTTAGATGAGCATCCTGATTGGAAAGAGTTGAATGTACATGTAAAACAAAAAGAAACAACGAGAAACACGTGAGTAGTATGGTGGATAGTGAAGCAATAGGATTTGAAATCGTCAGGCCGATAGAGAGTCATGCGAAACTCGTTATGAGATGGAGGAATGATCCGGATAGCCTCAAAGTATCATTTCACCAAGAGCCAAAGGTGTGGGAACATTTTTGGAAAGAGTTTCGGGAGGAATATTTTGGTGTGCCGGAATTGTTTCCTTTGTTCATCACCAGTGAAGGGAAGAGAGTCGGATTTCTCCGATTTCGCAACCAAGACGATCCTGTCGGTCCAAACAGAAAATGTTGCGAAGTGTCAATAAATATCGCCCCGGAAGAGCGTGGAAGAGGGGTTG
>JAJFMC010000389.1 GCA_021772365.1 Chlamydiota bacterium | reverse complement strand
GGGTTCGAGACCATTTCTATTCGTACGAATGCAAAAGGTGATATGGACATCGACCAGCTCAGAGACCTTGTTTCCGAGAAGACCGCCGGTTTGATGTTAACGAACCCGAACACTTTGGGATTATTCAGTCCTACTATTGTGGAGATTTCCAAAATCCTGCACAAACACGGTGCTTTGCAGTACTATGACGGTGCGAATCTTAACGCCATTCTCAATGTAACACGTCCTGGAGATATGGGCTTTGACGTCATGCATATCAACCTCCACAAGACTTTCTCGACACCTCATGGAGGTGGAGGGCCCGGATCAGGACCTGTCCTCTGTAATGACAGATTGAAAGACTTTTTACCTGTGCCACGCGTCTACGAAGAAAATGGTAGATACGGTGTGGAGTGGGATAATGAAAAAAGTATTGGTCATATGTCGACATTCCATGGAAATTTTGGTGTTAACCTACGAGCCTATCTCTATGTACTTTTACATGGACATTATGGACTGCGTCAGATTGCCGAGCATGCCGTTCTCAATGCCAATTATTTGAAAAAGAAGCTTTCCGAAATCTTCACCATCCCATTCGAACAGCACTGCATGCACGAGTTCGTCGTCCAAGCAGACAATTATTTAAATAAAGGGGTTAAAGCTTACGATATCGCTAAACGCTTGCTCGATTATGGGTTCCATGCACCCACCGTGTACTTTCCGCTAATTATCAAGGAGTGTATGTTAATAGAGCCCACAGAATCGGAAACAAAAGCAACATTAGACAGTTTCGTAGACGCATTAAAAAAGATTGTTGAAGAAATCAATACTAATCCGGATATTGTGAAGAGTGCCCCCCATAACCAGGTGGTCACTCGCCTCGACGAAAAACGTGCGGCGAAACAACCAATCTTAAAACATACAGCCACCTAAGTGGGCAAGTATACCGAGGTGGCGTTGATGCAAGGAGGCTGCCATGGTAAATCCATTAGTATCTACGGGGTATGACAACTACCCTTACTACGAAGGAAACCCTGTTGCAACGAGCCGTTCGCAGAGCTTGTACAATCAAAAAAATGAGCTCCCCCCGCCACTAAAACTTAAAGAGGCCTCTGACAAAATCAAACTTCTCCAACTGACACTTTTTTTTAGTCGAGACGATAAGCCTATAGTTGAAATGCAAAATCAACCTCCACCGAAACTGGTACACCTGACCTTAGACAGGCCAAAACCTCCCGGAAGGCTCACGCGTAGAAGATAAACCCAGCTCCCATAACTTTTTGCTCGTAAAAAAAATCGAAATACGATAGATATTATTAATAACTAATCGTTTACGGACAATATTATGAAAAAAAAAATCGATCATCACCACTTTAAATCTATCTATTCAACAAACACATGGGCCCTGCAAAATACTGCAACCTTCGATCGCGAAGCAATAACGATCATCACGACAGAAGAACAGTCTGCGGGTCGAGGCCGATTAAACCGTGTATGGGAATCCCCTGCGGGAATGAATCTCTATATAACCTTTGGACTATTTGTTGATGAGGGACAAATCAACGTTTCCAACATCCCCCAAATTCTCGCTCTGGCCACTGCCGAAGTCATCCATGAATTAGGCATCGAAGCACAGTTAAAATGGCCGAATGATATCGTCATTGGAGGTAAGAAAGTTGGAGGGATTCTCTGTGAAACAAGGCCAATAGGCGACCAACGCTTCATAGCAGTGGGCCTTGGCTTGAATATCAACATGTCCGATGAGGTGATCCAAGAGGCTGTGCCTAACGCAACCTCACTTCTCATTGAAAGCGGGCAAAAGCATCACTATGACTCCATCAAAATTCTTCTAGAGGAGCGTTTTTTAGACTCCCTGTCCACATTTATGGATGAGGGGTTTGATCGATTTTGCGAAGCTTTTCGTGCAAAAATCTATAAACCTAAGATCTTTCACTTCCACCACCAAGACCAAGTGACTAAAGGAGAATTTGAATCGTTGAATTCTGATGGATCTTTGACCCTACTGCTAGATAGTGGGGAGAAGAAGACCTACCATTACGGGGAAATTATTTAACTAACAAAGATGTTGTTAAAACTCATCTTTACTCACTTTCAACTATACCAATTAAGTAAAAAAATATTATAATATAGATTATAAGGTATACACAACAAGAGAGGCTAAAGATGGGTACAGTAGGTCAACCAGACGATAAAGGTATACTGCAGCCAGACGACAAGATTACAGGAGACTCACTATCTCCTGAAACGTCAGAGCCACCACCGCCATCAGTGCAAAAAGCAATGGATGCTGTAATCGAAGTCACTTCAGGGAGTAGTGAAAGTTTTCAGGGAACTGTTGATACTAGCGCTCTTCCAAGAGGTACAAAAGCGCCACCACCACCCTCTCCAGTTGGTATAAAAAAAACCAATCCCCCAACAAATACCGATGAAGTTCTCAAAGCTAATATTGAAGGTGACAGAAATGCTTTTGCTTTCTTTATATCTAAAAAGTCAGTAGGTGAAGAGTCAAAGCTTATTTGGGTAGGTAACCAAGATGACATGACCACAATCATGAGTCAAGATGATGCTAAAAGCAAAGAAATAGAGTTAGCAAAAAAAGAAGGTAGGTACATACTTGGTCATGGTCAAACAAATATCACAGTAGGGGGTAGCCCAGAGGCCCGTGCAATAATAGCAGATCTACAAGCAAAATTCGATGCAGACCCGGATCGACAGCTGTTCGAAACGTATGATGATCTCTCCCCTGACCTATCTGACAGACTAAACCAAAACATGAACCGATTTACCAGTATTCTGAGGAATCCAGAGGTCCCTGGCCTCGAACTTAATGAGATGACCGAAGGACAGTCAACTATGTTCAATGAAGCTTGGAGTGGAATAACAACTCCTTTAAGCAAGAAAAAAACTGTGGATAAAAAATAGAAAAAATAAGTTAAATCCGATGGTCAATACGCTGTAAGAGGCCCACAAAAAACTGATGAAACTAGAGCAAGCGACCGTAAAACAGAAACTAACTATAGAGAGAGAAGATGGACCAGAGGCTTCACACCTACAACTTTTGCAGTTGGAAGCAGCTCTCCTACCTTATTAGCAGACCAACAAGCAAAAAAAGATGAAAAACGCGAAATCAAGCTAGGCAATCAAAGAAGGCAAGATCAAATAAAGAGAGAAAAACAAAATGATCAAGTTGGGTAGGGAGAATCGAATTCAATATCGGGGGTGAAAGCGGTACCTGAGTGTATGTGTATACTATTGCAACTGCTCTTTGAAATACTTTGCCAGTGTTTCTGTGTTTACTGTTATAGAATATTGCTCTGTAACTTTCTTTCTTGCCGTTGTACCAAGCCGAGCTCTTTTTTCAGAGTTAGAAACTAACGTTTTTAATCCTTTTACAATTTCTTCAACATTTCCAGGGTAAACCAATACTCCATTTTTTCCATCCTCCACCAACTCTGGAATACCTGCAACATATGTCGTGATACATGGTAAACCTGTTGACATCGCTTCCATCAAAACCACAGGCAATCCTTCCGCAAAACTTGGCAACAGAAAAACATCTGATTCTTGAAATCGCAGCCTAGTATCATCCTCACTTAATGGGCCTGTAAAAGTCACGTACTCGCTCAATCCCTTCTCGGAAACCAAATCGTTTAAGCTCTCAAAATCAGGACCTCCACCAACAAAAGTCATGTGAAAGTTATCATATTCTTCCCTGAACCTATCCAGTGCTTCAATCACGAGATGCTGCGCTTTGGCCGGTGTAAGTCGTCCCACACAAAGTAGCTCAAAACGCTCAGGATCTTTTCGAAATATTTTTGGCGAATACAGGTCCGTATCGACTCCTAGTCTGATTACATTAAGTTTTGCCCAGTCCTTAGGTGAAGTTAAATTCATGACTTGACTCTTTGCATAATCGCTGATACATACAACAAATTTTGCGGTAGCTACTTTTTCGCTGAAAAGATTTTTAGCACATTCCTTAAAAGAATCGGGACCATGAACAGTAAATGACAGGGAAATCTGTGTTAGCTCACTAGCAATCAATGCAACTGTTGAGGAAGGATTTATGAAGTGCACGTGCAGATGAGAAATTTTATTTATTTCTAGCCATTCGGCAAGCAATAATGCTTCAGCCCAATAGAAAAAGTGGTACAACAAGCGGTTTTTCATTCCTAAACTGAAGGTTCGACGGATACTCGATAGCAGCTTAAAAGGGCTACTAAAAAAAAATTTAAATAAACAACGAAGACAGGATATTGATCCATGTGATTTTATGTAAAACGTACGTTTTTCTTCTTCAATTTCAAAATTAATCTTTGGCTTATTGATTGATGCAGTAAAAACCTGAAACCCATGTGCTCTCAAAGCTTTAATTTCCCTTAAGATAAATGTATGGGATACTGCAGGGTATTCACTAACTAAATATCCAACTTTTATACTTTGACTAGGCGTTTTACTATTTTCCATGATCTCCCTTACAAGAGTTGAAGATTCGGGCTTTCTCTTTGTAAAAAAACAAATTTTCAACTTTTTTGTGTGTATTATTCATTTTCCCTATCAGTACGTATCCAGGTTGTATTTTTTCTAGAAAAATGGATTGTACTGCCAAGATTAACCAACTTCCAAAAGATATAATACGGAGCGGTTGCTAAAACCAAGAAGTCTTTCATCGTCCCTCCACCCAGATAAATACTCAGTAATACATGAACAATGGGGACCATAAGATAAATCAATGACAGTGGAGAGAAACCAGTTAAGAGGATCAATATTATTACCCCAACCATATGATACCCTAATGGGAGTAACAACAAGTCTAACAAAGGCTCTAGACAATATAAATTCCCCCTTATCAGCTTTTTGAGTAATTTTGGAAAATAATCCCTTACTACTCGAAAACGCCCACCTTCCCAGCGTGATCTTTGCGACTTAATACCTTCTTTTGAAAGAGGCATATCAGAAAAAACTTCTGCCGATTCGCAATAATTAACAGTATATCCACTCATCACCAATTCCAAATGGTAGGCCAAATCTTCAGTGATATACTTGGCTTTCATTGGAACTCGTTCGATAACTTGTCGGTGAAGGACAAACCCATTTCCCTGAATACCTGTAGATAAGCCTAACCTGCTCTTTCCCCTCATTCTCAAATACTGTGAATGAAAAGCGACATTCATCAAACGTGTTCTCCTTGATTCTCTAGCATTTCGAATCGAGTACCGCCCTTGAATAACTTCTCTATTTCCGCATTGAAGACTAAGACATATCTCTTTAAGAAAGTTAGAATTGACAGATGTGTCGGCGTCAACCACAATGAACCACTCAAAATTTCTTTGTAAAAGCTGATGAAAGGCAAAATTCAAAGCATGTGGCTTTCCTCTAGCATCTTCAGAAAATCTTTCTAAAACCTCTGCTCCCATAGACCTTGCAATCATAGCGGTATTATCGTCGCAATTATCTGCAACAACAACAATATGAATATCTCCCTCCATGTTATGAAGAGACTTTATACACGATCCAATGGTCTTCTCCTCATTGTGTGCAGGAATCACTACAACACCGTGAATGATATCCCCGCTTTTGTGATTCTTTTTTTCTGGCAGGAGAGAACCTAATGTCACCAGTATCAAATCGACTGTTCCAGGTAATAATATTAAGGCAATCAAAAACCAAAATATCAATAAGATCATCTACAACCCCTATTAAAAAACTGCTACTGCATATTTCTGTATATCAGCAGCAGGAACTATATACAATATTAATCAAGTCGGGTAGGGAGAATCGAATTCAATATCCGGGGTGACTTTGATGTCTGGGTGGACCTTATTTTTTAGTGTTTGTTGGATGTACGATAGCGTCGTTCCCACCGCAGAGTAGCAAGAGGTACATGACCCTTGATAGCTAATAATTACCTCTCTGTCATTGAGAAGGTTAATCACTTCCACTCCCCCTGCATCGAGGGCGATGTAAGGGCGGACATCTGCATCTAGGACGGTTTCGATTACAGCGATTTTCTTTTTTAGCGGGAGTTCATCCCACCCTGGGTAAGCCTCTCCTGTTGGACCATCAGACTGTGAGGGTGTTGGCATGGCGACATAACTTGTTGGAAGAGGGATGTCGGTGCATTGCTGTGCGGCGGTCTCTATCGCTTCCAGAGCGAGGTTGAGGTGAGGGAAGGTTTCGTTTGGAAAAGCCGGTTTATCTTGTTTATCGCGAAGTTCTCTGTCGATGAGTTCTGTTGACAGTCTAGATGCTTGGTCGTAATTTTTCCCGATACATGCTTCACAAGCAGCTTCCGCAGCCCCTATGAGCGCAGTTTGTCCGAACACTTGAAATTTAGCGTCTACGATTACGCCATCCTCTTTGTCAACAAGCCAGTAGAGCCTGACGACATTTCCTTCGTCGACGGTTCCCTCTTCTGCTTCTGCGAGCCTCACACCGCGTTCCTCGGACTCTTCTTTTGTGAAAAATCCAACATTGCGAGGTTTTAGAATTCTCTCTTGCAGTTTTTTACTGTAACGATACCAGGGAAACTCTTCGACAATTTCATCAAAACTCATATATGCCCTATTGATTAAAGAAATATGTTGAAAGCTTGCTTAATTTTTTTGCTTCATCGACGATGATAGAAATAGCGTGGTCAATTTCATCTTCAGTGGTTTCACGCGACAAAGAGAAACTGATGGCAGAGTGTGCGATACGATGGTCAACGCCGCAGTTTTCTAAGACTAACCCAATTTGCTGAAAGCTGCCACCACCGATACATGCGTAGACACCCTGGCGACTTAACTGATAGAGAAGAGCTTCATTCGTCATACCGGGAAAAGCGATTGCTGTAACATGTGGAAGGCGC
>JAJFMC010000388.1 GCA_021772365.1 Chlamydiota bacterium | reverse complement strand
AAAGAAGCTCGCTGCAAGTGCTAAAGCACCTATTCCCCCTAGTACGATACCGATCAACCCAAATATGCGAAAACACAGGGATGAAATGCGTTGGTTTTCGATTTCTTTTGACTTGTCCTTGTCGTTAATGACTGCTGAAATATCTTCTTTGATATCGACAAAAAAACTACCTATGGAATCTACAGACATAATAAACCCTGCTTTATTGATTGTTAGTAAAAAAAAGAGTATTCATATCACATACCATAAAACATTGTAAAGAGGGAATTGCACAAATATTTGGGCTGTTTCCTAGGCCTTTTTCCGCCTCGCTTCGGGCTCGTTCTAGTAAACAACGCTTGGTTGGCTGCGAACTCCGCCCCTTTCAAGTCAAAAAAAATCTCTAGAAAACGGCTTCAACTATTTTTGCAATTCCCTCTAAAGATTTAATACGACTCCCTTCATGAAAAATACAATTAGGTTTGATCTGGGTTAATCGAAAAATCCGTTACATCTTCGTTGAAAACATTAATTACAGAGTTGATTACATTCTTGTAATTTTCGTCTTCGTAAACCATGGTGCCATAGATTTTAGTGAGATTTTCGCCATGTCGCCAAGGTCCCATCATCGTAGCTTGGACGGATTTTTGGACGTTGAATGTCGTGTTTTCATTGAGGGATGTCACTCGGATAGCCAATTTTTTATCTTTTCGTCTTTGTTGGACTTTTGCTTCTACAACACCCATGGCACAGGTGTAAGTTGTACATCCATTTTTCATGTCGCTACCTATTGCTCTGAAGTACTCATATCCTTTGAGTTGTTTGGTACTGTGAATCAAACGATTCCATAATCTCTCGTCGTTCATTTTATTTTTTGTTGAGATCATAGATATGGCCAACACCCCTTTTTCTGGGGAGTTAAGTCCAACCCATGCACTTCTAACGACTCTTCCGTCTAGGGCGACACCTTCGTAGAAAAAAATCGGGTACTGTCCCCAGTTTGTATTTCCCGCTCTAACTACTTGTAGGCCAGCTGTATTGAATTCTCTAATTAGGTCTTTTTTGTTGAAAGAAAAGCTGTTTGGTCCAGTCTGTTGTTCCATAGAGTGTTGGAGGATGAACAGTCCGTTGGTTAGGGTTGCAGAATCAATGTTCTCCAAGTTCTCTAGGTCGCTTTCTGCTCCCCAAAAGATAGACATTCCGTCATCGTCGGGTTTCATGATGAAATCAGAGGGAATGGCCGGTTCGATGGCAGGATATTCGATCCATGTGTTGGGGATGAGCTTATTAATGCGAGATATTGTTGGTTGCTCGCTGTTGTCGTCAGCATGGGCAACGAATGATAGTGTTGTTGCGATGATGATATAGTACAGGCACCTCTTCATATTGGCTTCTCCGAAAAGTGAAATGTTTCAATAAGGAACTAAATCTATCAAATGAAAATTATGATGTAAACCTGTTTTATGAGTCAAAAATCCATTGTTGATCAATTTAAATTAAAAATTTACAATTGAACGAATTTTCAATCCCTTTGTGACCTTGCGTCATTGCATTTTTTCGTAGAAATCAAATTATAGAATTTTTATGAAGGTGATTTTTAACGCAAAGGAGCAAAGACGCAATGGCACAAAGAGAGGTTGAAGGGTACGACGCACTTATACCCAAACAAGGTTATTATTTGGGTATATCTTTAGGTTGGTGCTTATGCGCCTTTCTAAGCCTGTGGTTGTTTTTCCTTAATCGTAATTTTAAGGATTTTTTGTGCTTCTATAGGTTTGTCCATAGCACCAGTGTTGATGTTTTCGATTTTTTTGACAACATCTTGACCGCTAATTACTTCACCGAATATCGTGTGTCTTCCTGTTAGCCATGGAGTTGCTATTGTTGTGATGAAGAACTGGCTGCCGTTGGTGCTAGGACCTGCATTAGCCATTGCTAGGAGGTTCGGACGGTCGAAAGTAACGTCTACATTATATTCGTCTTCGAAAGGTTTTCCCCAGATAGATTCTCCACCCGCGCCTGTTCCTGTTGGATCGCCACCTTGAATCATGAAATCTTTAATGACACGATGGAAGGTGAGTCCGTCATAATATTTTTTTTCTGCAAGCTTAAGAAAATTTTCTGTCGCTTTTGGGGCAACATCGGGCATTAAAGCAATTTCTATGTTGCCTTGAGTAGTTTCCATGATAATGACTGGTTGTGTAGACATGGTTGTATTATTCTCCTTTCCTTGAAGAGGTGATAAGTCAAATGTAAGCAGCAGGGTTGTAAGCATTAGCAGCATCAACCAAGGTGCTTGGATTTTGTGTGTTAATGATTTCATTGGTTTCTTTAGCCTTTCTGATTTATATGTTTTGTGATGAGTCCTGTCATTTTGAACATACTTACAGGTTCGCTACTACCGAATATTTTGGTTAGTTTTTCATCGGGAACGATCATCCGTTTATCATTGGGATCCTGTAAGTTGTTGGCTTTAATATAGACCCATATTTCTTTCGTCACTTCCCCACGTGTCATTTCGTTGCCTCCAACGACTTTAGCAAGTTCGTCGCTAACTTTGACTTTAGGCATTTTACGTGGTTTTTTTTCTTTCTTCTCTTTGGCTTTTGCCTTGCCCTTCCCTTTGGCAGCTGCTTTTTTCTTACCTTTCGTTTTCTTTTCGTAAGGCGTGCGGGGGTGGTTCGGATACTTTTCGTGGAGGTCATCGAGGTTGTTGACGATCACGTTACAGTCAGGATAGGTACTGCAGGAATAGAAGGTTTTTCCAAAACGAGAACGACGGGCTTGCATGCGCCCAGGACATTCGATAGCAGGGCACTGTGGCATCTCGCTTTCCGGGATATATTCTTCACCTTTCTTAGGGATGTTTACAATACCTCGGCACTCCGGGTATTTGCTACATCCTAGAAAGGCGCCGAAACGGCCGTGACGTATTTTCATTTCAGATTGACATTCCGGACATTTCTGATCCCAATCGAAAGCTTCTGCGTATTCATTTTTATCAAATGTCAACTGTTCGATAGGAGAAGAAAATTTACATTCGGGATAACCTGTACATCCGTAGAAATATTTATTTTTGAACCATATTTTCTGGAGTTTGCCCTCTTTGCAATCCGGACACTCTATGTCTGTATCGACACGTGGAACAAAAGCTTCTTTCTCTGCTGTTTCGAGAGTAGGCTTAAAGTCTTCCCAGAATGTGCGAAGCAGTTCTTTCCAGTTTTTCTTTTTGTCAGCGATGTCTTCCAAGGCATCTTCCATATTCGCCGTGAAGCTGACGTCCATGATTTGCGTAAAATTCGCCTCGAGGAGGGCTGCGATGACGCGTCCGAGTTCTGTCGGTTTGAGTCGGCCGCTTTCTTTGACCGTGTAGTCGCGACTTTGGATCTTGTTCATGATCGTCGCATAGGTGGACGGTCTACCGATTCCTGACTTTTCCAGCTCCTTAACCAGTGATGCTTCACTAAATCGTGGAGGTGGCCGAGTGAAGGCTTGATCGGATAGGAGATCGATAAGGTCAAGAGCATCGCCTTCGTTGATTTCAGGAAGGATTTTGCTGTCTTCACCAGCTTTGTCGTCGTCGACTTTTTCTTCGTATACAGCTAGGAACCCTTCGAATTTAATGACTGATCCTGTTGCTCGTAGTAGAACTCCCTTGTTGTTGACGATGTCTGCAGAAACGGTGTCGTAAACAGCCGGTTTCATCTGTGATGCTAGGAAACGTCTCCAGATCAATTTATATAGGAAAAATTGCTCTTTGGAGAGGTATTTTTCTACGACCTCTGGAGGGTGCTGTAAGTTTGTCGGCCGGATCGCTTCGTGGGCGTCTTGAGCACTTTTTTTACTAGAGTAGAATTTTGGACTTTCCGGTAAGAAGTCGGGGCCATACTTTTCTTGGATGTAGTTACGTGCTTCACTGATCGCTTCGGGAGCAATACGTGTCGAGTCGGTACGCATGTAGGTGATCAAACCTTCGGCACCGTCGTTGCCCATATCTATCCCTTCATAGAGCTTCTGTGCGATACTCATGGTACGTGCCGATGAAAAACCGTAATGCCTACTGGCCTCTTGCTGCAGTGTCGATGTAATGAATGGAGGAACGGGGTGGCGACGTTTTTCTTTCTTCACCACTTTATCGACGGTATATTCGCCTTGCTTCATCCTTTCGATCACTTGATCAGCAGTTTCTTTGTTGCTAATCAGATAATAGTCTTTTCCTTCGACAAGTTCTTTTTCGATTTTTTTTCCATCGACAGAATAGAGATTGGTTTTGAAATTTTTCTCTTCATTTCCGTTTTTCAGGATAGCACCTAAATTCCAGTACTCTACCGGTACGAAGATTTCGATTTCTTTTTCTCTGTCAACGACGAGTTTTAGGGCTACAGACTGTACACGCCCTGCTGATACACCTTCGCCGCGGCCGCGTTGAATACGTCTGTTGAGGATCGGAGAGATTTTGTATCCGACAATACGATCGAGTAATCGACGTGCTTGTTGAGCATCGACAAGATCTAGGTTGAGTTCGCGTGGGTTTTCTATTGCTTTGAGAACTGCTTCTTTGGTGATGGAGTTGAAAGATACACGTTTAGTCTTAGTATCTTTAGGTAGTATTTCGCGGATATGCCAAGCTATAGCTTCCCCTTCGCGGTCGGGGTCGGGGCAGAGGTAGACGGTATCACACTGCTTAGCTAGTTTTTTCAACTCGCTAATAACGTTGGCTTTATCGTCCATTGTGACATATTTAGGAGTAAAGTCATTTTCTAAGTCGATACCGAACTCTTTAACTGGAAGGTCACGAATGTGCCCGATGGAAGAGGCAAAAACGAAATTAGGACCCAAAAATTTTTGCAGAGTTTTGATCTTCGCTGGTGACTCGACGATGACCAATGATTTTTTCATTTAAGCTAACTCCTTCTATACTAGTTTTTTATATATTTTACCTGGATATTCTTTTATTGCACACTTTAATAATAAACTCATTAACAAAACATTGATTTTCATAACAGGGAGATCTGAAATTTCGGCAATTTTGTCGATAGAAAGCTCTTCTTTAGGGAGTAATGCAAGGAATTGGCTTTCTTCTTCGTCGAGCGTAACCGTTTGCCGCGGTTTGGATGGTAATGATGTCGGCGCTTCTGGATTCAAAATTTTACTGACATCCCCAGCATTTTCAATTAAATGAGCAGCATTGCTCTTCAAAAGAGACAGGTTCCCCTGAAAAGTGTCGCTATCGACACGGCCTGGAAGAGCAAATACCGGCCGCCCTTGATCTATTGCTCGTTGTGTTGTTAACATCGCCCCACTTCTTCGTGGCGCTTCGATAAGTACTGTGCCTAGAGATAAACCACTTACAATGCGGTTTCTCTGAGGGAAATTCTGCCGGTCAGGAGGTGTCATCATCGGATACTCACTGACTAATGCTCCATACTCACAGATTTTCCGTGCCAATCCCGTATTTTCTCGAGGGTAGATGTTCGCAAGCCCCGATCCTATAACGGCGATAGTGTTGCCATGTGTAATCGCTGCTTGATGAGCTTTTGTGTCGATGCCTCTAGCAAGCCCACTTACAATGGTATACCGCATGCTCGCCAAATCTGAAGATATTTGCTCTGCCGACTCAAGGCCATAAATGCTCGCCATCCGTGTGCCGATGACGGCGACGCTGTCATTTTTCAAGATACTGACGTCACCTTTGACATATAGAATAGCGGGGGCGTCAGGGATTTGTGCAAGTCGTTCAGGGTAGTCAGAACTTGTGAAGGGGATGATGGCAACACCGTGTTTGTCGACAAGGTCGAGATTAACACGCCAGCGATCGCCTTCTAGCCAACACTTCCACGTTTCTAAGATTTTGTCGCCAAATCCAGGAAGGGAGCGCCATGCGTCAATTCCGGCATCGATTGCTTGTAAGGCTGAGCC
>JAJFMC010000387.1 GCA_021772365.1 Chlamydiota bacterium | reverse complement strand
GCGGGAACTTTCTCTTTGCCAAAAACCAATTCTTCAGCTTGTTTGGGTATAAGTTAATTACAATACCCTACAAATTTAGCTTACCGCTTATGCCCCGCCAGGGTTTTGCTTATAATATAAACTTCAGAGCATTTTTGAGCTGATCGCTCTCTGGAAGTTCTGCGGTAGAACCTTCGATGGGTGTCGGAGCAAGTAGGATATTTAGCAGTTCTTCCCATTCTTTGTCCGTTGCTTTTTTCCTCTGCACAGAAGGTGTCGATATAGTATGAGACCACCCTTTTTTTGCGTCGTAATCGATCTGCCAGGACACCTGTATGCTGCAAAGAGGACGAGAATGGTCGATAGCGAAAGAATCTCTGCTGTTGACACCTGGAGGTTGTGGATATGTCGTGTAGGTTTTATTGACTTGTATGCTGTACTTGTCTTGAGACTCAACCTGTATGTAGCATTCAGTTCCTTGTTTCATTCGTGTTTTATATGTCTCATTAAAAAGCAGTGGGTACATCTTACGGAATCTACTGTCACAGATTGCCCAAGCACTATTAGAACCTGCCAATAAAATTTCTTGTCCTACGAATTCTTTACCACTTAAGAAAGTTTGTGCCTGTTGGAGAATAAACTCATCGCTTGCATTTTCTAAAAATCCTTCTTTATAAAGTATTTTTAAAAATGACTGGAAAAATTGTTGCTGACACTTTTTCTGGGTTCCCCCCTTCACCACGTTATCACTAATATCTCTATCATTTACTTTAAGGACTGCATGGTTACGCTTTTTGTGCATGATATAAGATCGTGCCACTTGTTCAAAATCAACATTTTTTAACAAGCCTCCGGCAAAGAAACACTCTTTAATAAGGGTTGTTTTATTCTGTACGTGCTGATGGTTCATGTACATTTGCATAGCACTTCGCACTTGATTAACCATTTCACAATACCCTTCATCAGAACCCCAGAATGACAATCGCTCAAGAGACCTCATAGCCAGCTCTTCATTAGGGTGAATAGCACTATGGAGCAATGTGCGAATTGAAGCATCTTGGACATGTTTTTTCAGAAAGGTTTCATAAAAATTAAGACTTTCAACAGTGGATTTGGCCATCTTATCATGAGGTGTAGTAAAAGACCCCGAACATAGCATAAACTCAAGAGCTTGTACTAAATCGTCTAGCCATTCAGAACGACAGTTCCATTTATCTTTCTCTAGCTCCGTACCAATAATCACTTTTAGAGATAACAGATTTCGATAAACATACGTATAAAGCATATTTTTATTGCAGAGTTCTTTATATAATTTATCAGCAATAATGAGACAACATTGCTCTACGCCTGCACTTGAAATCTCTGAAAAATCGCCTACTGCATTGAGAAATGCATCAATTTTTTTTCCCACATTTGCTTTTACATAGTCGTTGATAAAAGCCTCGTCAATAGGCTGTAAATGCCCTGAATTCAAGGTCGATTGCACAGTCGCAAGGAAATTTTTATTGAAGCTTCTCGATCGTGAACGTCTAACCATTTTCATTTGTTTATATTTACTAATATCAAGCTTAGTTTTTGACAGGTCTTCGAGAGACATAGGTTCTGCACGAGAAATTTTGTCACGGGATGGACATTTCTTAAGGATTTCCTCAATAGAGAGTTTTCTTTCCCTATCAGACAGTTTTCTTTCCCTATCAGACAGTTTTTGTTTAGCAACCCGCTCTCTTTTCTCGCGAAGTAGTGCTCTAGGTGATTTGAAAATAGACCGTGAAAGGCTACTCACTCGCAATGACGAACTGTGATCGGCATCAGATGATTCGACAATCTTCTTTTGAATTTTTTTTGCACTTGTAAGGTCAAGGGGCGAAACGGTTCCAATTACTGTAGGATAAGAATTACTCCTGGCAGTTTCTTCTGCTAGAAATCGTGGCGAACCTTTTTTTTCGGGGTCGGAATTACACCTCACAGGCCTATTGCTAGCAGTTACGTTCTCTTGAATAGTCATTCTTACCTCTATATCCATTAAAATGAAGGATATTATATAAAAAAACATCAATAAAACACAAACAATAAATTGATTACGTGTAAATTAGACTGCAAAAACCTGAAGTAATAAATCAGTTACATTTTCTCGATATTTCAATATAGCACCTTCAACAAAGTGTAGTCTCTCAATTTCCATTCTACCCACCCACTTTTTTTGACCTTCAATTTCCTGAGGTTTGTAGTTCCAGGAACAAACAAAGTACAATATAGGCTGAGACTCATCTTTTATGCCAGTCTGTTTATCAGTTGGATAGATACAAAATTCTTTTTTAATGTCGACATTAAAGATCTCTGACTCTTTCTCTACGGTTACAGAACAATCTGTTGCAGGACCTTTAACACAACATATCCTTTTTTAGTAAGCTCCATAAACTTTTCCTGCAGTAACAGCTCAGGATTTGACCATGCATTTTTTAGTTGCGGACTCGCTGCACTCGCCCTACACCGCCAGGATCGTTTAATGTCATGGCTTCGCCATTTTGGGTGTTACCTTCTTTTGAACCATGCCAAAAAATATTGATTCCCAAAGATTTTTTTGCGACTAAGAAGGCTGCTGTATAAACGAATTTCTAGAGTCTCCTTCAGCAACAAATCTCGTGGCGAGAAAAGCAATCCTTGCTTTAATCCAAAGCCCTGCGGGCGACCTATTCGGTGATGCAAAACCTCAAAAAATCAGTAATTACTTTAAGTTGAGTATTGGGGGCATCAAGAGCCAAGGGTTTCGAAGATGGAGCGCCCTTTATGAAGAGTTTCCTCATACTCTTTCTCCGGAGACGAATCTGTTACAATTGCTCCCCCTAAGCGAAGCTTGATAACATCACCCACTATGTCGAGTGTTCGGATAGCGATATTAAAATCGAAGTTTCCTTGGCTTGTGAAATACCCAATCGACCCCGTATAAATCCCTCTTGTTGAATTTTCAATTTCAGAAATAATTTCCATAGCACGAATTTTTGGACAGCCGGTGATTGACCCTCCCGGAAAGACTTCTCTCATTACGTCGACAGGGTGGAGAGATGCTCTGACTTCTGCAGTGATCACTGATAGTAGGTGAAAAACATTTTGATACTCTTCGCAATGCCAAATCTTTTCCGTTCTAACACTCCCTGGAGTGGCAACCTTCCCCAAATCATTTCTCATTAGATCGGTAATCATCAGGAGTTCTGATTTATCCTTCTGCGAAGACTGTAGGAGTTTTTTATTGTCTTCATCTTCCTGCTGGGTTTTGCCACGTGATGCCGTTCCTTTGATGGGTCGAGTTTCGAGTTTTCCTTGGAACAAACGTAATAGTCTCTCGGGAGAACTTGAGACAATAGTATGATTTGGGCACATTTTGAGATATGCAGAAAAGGGTGCTGGGTTTTTCTCGTACAACCGCATGAACAGGTCGGCCGAGTTAAACTCTCCTTGATACTGACATTCCTGAGACAAGTTCACTTGGTAGATATCGCCCTTAAAAATTCGCTCCTTCGCTTGTAGTACTTTTTCGTAGTATGATGCTTTTTCTTCCAGAGGTTGTATGCAACGGACGCAAAACTTTGGTGACTTTTGTAGGGTTGGTGATTCGCTTGAAAAATGACGATTCAGTTCTTGTATTTTCATTGAATCAATATGTTCCTCGTTGACAAAGAGAGTGAGCTCGCCAGTCAATTGTTGATGCGACAAAATAACAGAATACCTATGGAAATGAGCTATAGGATATTTTGGGGCATGTAGAGGAATAACCACGTCTGCATCTGAATAGCCACCCATCTCATAAGACAAGTATCCCACCCACTCGGGAATATCAAGGGATGTATCCGAGAATTTCATGGCAACTTTCAACTGTTCCCATGGGTTTTGAAATGTAGAACTCGATGCTTCAATGGCAATCTCTTGAACAGGATATAAAAACAAAAAAGAACGCTCAGCTGAGTCGTAATCAGAACCTGACATCAACAAACAAGTTGCGTCCACTTCTAAGTATGGCTTTGCTAGATAAAGAAATTCTTCTGATGAAAAATTGCGGGGGAAAACTGTTTTATTGAACATGTTATCGTAATGAAATTAGGCGTCAGGAAGATTCATATTATGATAGACTGCATCGACATCATCAATATCTTCCAGCCACTCAATCAAAGCCTCGTTAGCTTTGACTGTCTCGTCATCGCAATCGACAAATACCTTCGGTATCATCTCGAGAGAGGCAGAGTCACATTCAAACCCTAATTTTTCGACAGCCTCTTTAATTTTAATTAGATCCGTCGGATCGGTTGTGATCACAAACATATCTTCTTCAGTCTCGAAATCTTCAGCTCCAGCTTCTGTAGCTGCCATAAACAGCTCTTCTTCAATAGCATGATTCTTGGTTAACTGAATAACGCCTTTCCGGTCATAGTTAAATGATACAGCACCGGGTGTAGTAATCGTTCCACCACGTTTATTGGTAGCGATTCTTATTTCTGAAGCAATACGGTTCTTGTTGTCCGTCATGATATCAACAACCACTCCAACTCCACCATGTCCGTAAAGTTCATAGGTCATTTCAATATAGTCTGCTTGATCAGCACTCGATGCTTTTTTGATATTCCTATCGATCACATCATTAGGAACATTTGCAGCCCTTGCTTTGTCAACTGCCAGCCGAAGCTTAGAATTTGCCTTCGGATCGGGACCACCACCGACTTTAACGGCACTGATAATTTCTTTTGCACAGCGGGAGAACACCTTTCCCTTCTTGGCATCAGCGCGTTCCTTTTTGTGCTTGATATTTGCCCATTTACTATGACCAGCCATGTAACACCTACATCATAAAAAAGTTATTATAGTTTTTATTCATCCATAAATTCGCTAGCTCAAAGTGTTCAAACTCTTGCTCTTTTTTCTTAAATTCATCTGTATGAACTCGATGATTTCCCTTTTCATCGTAATACGATCGACAGACATGATGCAACATTTCATGATAAATGACAAATTCCACGAAATATTCCGGAAAAAAAGTGCTGTCCATCATGCGGTGAATTTTCACAAGTTTAGTGGCCTCCTGGTATAAACCAAAGGTTACCTGTGCTTTCTTTCTTCGATGCACCTTTCCATACCACGTAATCTTTAAACGAACTTCTCCAGCAAAATACTTTGTGTTGATTTCGTTGTATAAAGCCTGTAAGTCGTATACCTGTCCTTGGGTATGGAGTCTATTTTCGTTCAGTTTGCTTGAATAATCAAAAGCTGTCAGCTTTTCTTCAATATAAGCTTTTACTGAAGGGCAAAGGTTACTATTCTCTGTTTGTATATGACATGCAAGGGCATCCATAATATTTTTAGGAGCTTCTAAAAACATGCGATGCATAGAAACCCTCGTACAGTCAGGTTCCCATTTGACGCTGAGCATCGTCGAGCGGTTATCGTTTATTCTTAATTTAATTTTTTTCTTTACTGTTTCTTCGATTTCTTGTTGGAATATGAGTATAGACATCTGTTGTTCGTTTCTACTTTCGTTATTAGATTTTTGTCTTGAGTCGTTTGGGCATTTAGATTAAGTATTTTTCCATAAAAATACGACCGGTAAATTCAGGTGGATGTTCCCCTGGATTTTCCTTGATCCATTGTGTTTGTCTTCCGAATTCTTTAAAACCAAATCTAGAATATAACCTTATTGCCGGATTCCCTTCGTATACCTGTAAGTGCAACAATTCGATTTTGAACTTCACTTTTGCAAGGTGGGTGGCATTACTGAGCATTTCACTGCCGACCTTCTGTCCTCGACATTCTGGAGCGACGATAATACCAAACTCACACTGGTGTGCCAGTTTTTTATAGGGCTGGAGATAGAGAGTGATTATCCCAACAGGAAGGCCATCTTTGACAGCAGTCAAACTACAGCGGTAGCGACAGAACCCTATCCACCTATTCACAGCGTCGTCGATTTCCATTTCATCGGCCATAGGAAACCATTTACTCACCTCTGGATCTAAAAGCCAGCGTCTCAAATGTGGTGCGTCTTCAGGTTCCGTATAGCGAATATCTATTTTTAGCGGTGACCGCCACACTTCATCTGATTTTTGTTCAGCCATTTAACCAAACTCCTTTAAGTATGCATTAACAAAGCCGTCAATTTCACCATCCATAACGGATTGTATATTCGACTGTTCATATTTTGTTCTAGTATCTTTCACCAGTGTATAGGGTTGAAACACATAATTACGTATTTGGCTTCCCCATGCAATCTCTTTTTTTTCTCCGCCCATTTGTTTTAGTTTGCTTTCTCTTTCTTCTACTTCGAGCTCATAGAGTTTCGAACGAAGCATTTTCATGCACGTCTCTTTATTCTGCAGTTGACTTCTCTGTGCCTGGCAGGAGACGACCATTCTTGTAGGTTCATGTGTGATACGAACGGCAGAGT
>JAJFMC010000386.1 GCA_021772365.1 Chlamydiota bacterium | reverse complement strand
GACGATATGCGTGAAAGCCCAAGCCTAGAGCTGATGCGCTTACTCTCTGAAAAAGGTGCCCGTATCAACTACTACGACCCGTATCTACCGGAAATTCCGCAAAACAGAAAATACAAAGAATTCATCGGAATGAAAAGCGAGCACCCCTCTTGTGAGTACGACTGCTTCTTACTCGCCACAGCACACAGTTGCTTTTGTCCGCAAGAAGTTCTGTCGCATGGTGTCCCCATTGTGGACACACGCAATTCCCTCCCTGCTCACGACAACGTCTTTCGTTCTTAAGAGGGAATTGCAAAAATAGTTGAAGCAGTTTTCTAGGGATTTTTTTGGCTCGCAAGGGGCGGAGTTTGCAGCCAACCATGCGTTGTTTACAACAACGATCCCGAAGCGAGGCGGAAAAAGGCCTAGAAAACAGCCCAAATATTTATACAATTCCCTCTTGATCAAAAAGATGATTTTACACCCCTCTCTAAAAGTTTTCATTAATGCGAACCCATCTACCAAATATCGGCGTGCATAAAATTCTTTAATACTTTATTTTTGCAGTATTTGAAGGGGATACTATGAAAATTCGAGCATTTTTATTTATTTACATTCTAGCTGTTTTCACGATCAAAGCAGAGGAGCCTCCTGCTGCTATTAGTTTTATGATTGCCGACTTAAAATATAGTAAAAAAGATGGAGTAAAAATTTGTGAAATCCAAAATGGAATTTCTTCTACCTTCAATGGAGACGGATTTCTCAATCCGGAGTATGGTATTATCTGTCCAAATTTCATTGCCGCAATGTCAGAGTATGAAATGACAAAGTGGACGATTCCCCACATCTTCAGCTCTTGGCAACTCAAAAAGCTGTTGCCGAATACAGAAGGGTGGGAATTAAGAAAACATTTCCATAGTATTGTAAATGACCGCGAATTTATGAAAGCCGCAAAAAAAATCCCGAAAGATCCAACAGACATTTCTAGTTATTCAGCTATAGTATATGTACAAAAAAGTAGAATCGATAACCCCGTGGAATTTCGAAAACAATATCCTGGGGTTCTCGTTGTTGATGCACCTACTTACCCCTATTGGCAAGATAAATATAAAATGTCGGAACTTTTCAGGACCTCTATTTTGTCTTCCTTCAAGCCAAAATTTATACTGTGCCAAAAAAAGTACAAGACATCACTTGCGAATCAAATACGTCTAGAACTTCCATGCGATCGGTATGTCATCAAGCCGCGTGGGGCTTTTTTGGGAAATGGTGTTATTATCGTAGACGGGAAAGATTTAGACAAAACTCTTCAATATATTTTGAAAAAAAGCAAAAAACTGAAAAAAGACACAGATAGAGCTTACAATTACTGGTACAATGATAAATCTGACTCATTTGTTATCGAGCAATTTTTTTCTTCCGATCCAATTTCAGTGCCAAGTTTCAATAACAATGTCTATCAAGCGACAATGCGTGTTGCTTTTTTGATGATTTATGATAAGAAAAAAATAACTATCCGCTATTTAGGTCTGTATTGGCAGCTCCCATTTGTAGCTCTCGATCAAAAAGGATCATTGAATGATAAACACAAAACAAATACAAAAACCCCATACTTTGCAAATGCCGACCCAAAAATTGTAGGTGAAGTTTATACCGAGCTTGATAAAATGTTACCCAAACTTTACGAACAAATGATTAAAGGGTAGGAAAAACAACGGGATCAGAACACCTTTTCTTTGGCATGTAATCCCATTGCTCTTCCTATCTCTTATCTATACTAAAGTATGTGCAACTTGCAGATAGTCTATCGAAGTTTTGTAGAGGTCACGCATCCTGATAATCGCTTTATCCTGAGACACTTTGTCATCCAAACTAAATATTTTTTTCAACTGCAAACTTGCCTCACTCTCATGGTCAGGTGTTTTGTCGGCTCGAATTGCTAGGTGCCAATGCATATTTTCAGCCCAAAGTCCTATCATGACCTGATTGCGTGGAACAGTTCCAAACTCTTGACCAATTCGAAATATAGGTAGCGTACACTCTGTGACCGCCTCTATTTTATCCGCTAATGCCACTGTCAGAAGTCCTAACGGCTTATATTCACTCACAGTCTTCTTTTGCTTTGCGGACTGCATTGCAGGACCAAAAAAATCTACGACAGCATCAGATGGTGTGATGGGTGTCAGCAAAGTATCAAGACCGCGTTCATTTCCAAGACCCGTGTGGACATCAACAATAAGGAAACGTAGGTCTTTTCCATTCGCTCTATTTGCAAATTGCTTTTCAAACCAAGACATTATAAATTGAGGTCCTTGCCCAATATCTTTTCCGCCATAAAACATTCCCTCTGGAAAGTCGTACTGTCCATCAGCAAGAGCGGAGATAATAGGCACCCGTCCATGTTCTTTCGTTGCATCGCCAAATTGCATCTGGAACTCATCTATCGTCATCAGCTTTTTGGGGTTCATAAATGAATCGATACGTTCATACAGCTTTGGAGATTCTCGATCTTCACGTAGATTGCGATTAACGTCTATATTATTTTCATTCACTCGTCTGTTCCAGATGTACCCAAAACTATTGACTCCAAAAACCATCACACAAGCAGTATTTTCCTGCAATGCAATTGGATCCTCAACAAGACTCTGTTGACCTGCAGCTCCCACATGTCCCTCGACACCATGAGTTGCTGAAAGGTGGATCAAAATTTTATCTGCATCAACAGGTCCGAGCCAAACAATGTCAATAAATAGATCTTTACCATCAGGGCCTTTTGCATCAAGTTTCAGTTCTTCATGAAAGGAAAAGTTGGGACATTTCACAGCACTTTCTAAAAAACGCTGTCGTGCGGCTCTGTAATCCGATGAGAAATATTGATTTACTAAGCTTGCGCTTTCAGTTTCTACCATGATACTCATGCTTTTCTCCAAATAATGTTATAGGTCTGTACGAAAACAATTTATATCACTCGAAAAAGTTAATGCAAAATTATTTTTATAGGTAAGTTACCTTGCAGGTCTCTGTTTGAGGTTTGGCTCGACAGGTGAGAATCATTTGATTGGCAATGTCATCCTCAGATAATGCTTCATGCTTATCCATCACTACTCGCCCTTCATTCAAGCACGCCTTGCAGGTACTACAAATGCCTTCCTGACAGGAGAAGGGGACAGCGACCCCACTTCTCAAACAAGCATCTAAGATGGTTTCTCCTTCCTGAATCATTAGCTCAACAAGTTTGCCTTTAATTTCTACCATCAATATTTTTGATGGGTGAGCAGGTATTGATGATTCACCTACTTCTAATGGACCAGAAGTTCCTTTTGAAGACGCTATAGCAGTCTCTTGAATGCCGGCAACAGAGATAAAACTTTCGAGGTGAATATGCTGAGGTGAACATCCACGTTCCTGGAGCTTCTCTTGCACCATCTCCATGAATAGATGTGGCCCGCATAAGTAATACTCTTTATCGAAATCACTTTGCGACGTTACAGCTGTAAGCCAATTTTCAATCGTTTCTCTATCGGGTCTACCATCCGTTTGGGTAAAAAAATTATCCATGTGAAAGTGTTGATGCCGATTTGCCAGTTCATTGAGTTCTTCGTAGAAAATGACATCGTCTTTACTTTTATTCACGTTAAATAGAGAGATCGACACATCTGAGTTATTTTTTAGTAATGTTTTAATCAGCGAGAAGACTGGTGTGATCCCACTCCCTCCGGAAAAAAAGATATAGTGTTTATTTATCTCTTCGGAAGCAACAAAGCTACCCGCAGGTGTGGAAATTAGCAACTTGTCACCTTCACGAATCTTGTTGTGAAGGTAGTTGGAAAAAATACCACCCTCTTGACATTTGACTGTGATACGAAGGTTATCTTTTCCTTCCGGAACAGAAATCGAATAACAGCGCTTAATCAAAATGCCATCGACAAGATCTCGGATCGTTACAAACTGTCCTGCTTTGTATTCGAAGTGTTCTTTAAGATTTTCCGGAATTGGCAGAGTGAATGATTTTGTCGATGCCGTTTCCTCATTAGTATCAGTGACAATTAACTGATGAAATAGTTGTTTTGGATTCCGAGGGTGTTCTTCAAAATTTTTTGTATCAACATGGACATCATGCGGACTTAAAGCAATGAGTTTACGAATTTTTTTATAGGGTGGAGTATTCCTCATTTTTGGAGCGATGAATGAGCGTAGTTTTTTGAGAATTGGATTTTTTAACTCCATGATCATTTTACCTGCAATTTTCTGAAACTTCAGTGAGGTATTGATATCTTGACGTCTATGTTTTTCAAACTCTTCAAGTATCTCTTCGCTGATGATGTCGTTGGATTCTTTTAGAGCTTTGACAATTAATGGATGAACAATGACAGCATCTTCAATAGCGAGCTTGTTTCCGATTCCACCAATGGGAGAGGCAATGTGTGCTGAATCACCGATCAATAACAGTCCATTCTTACACCACTTTTCAGCGACACCCATTTTGACGTCCAAGAGCTCACATTGATCCCATGAAATGAGGTAGTTTCTAATGATATTTTCCAAAGGTGGCTCTACAGCAACAATTTGTTGGATAAAAGCATCGAGACCTTTTTTTCTGACCTCGGGATAATTTCCTTTTCCTAAAACCAATCCAATTTGTAGGGTATTTTGTTCTTTTGGGAGAAAGACAATAAAACCATGTTCTGTCATATGAAACCCTAGCTCTACATCACTTTCCATATCATGAGGGAGTTCAAACCAGACGACATCGAAATTTTGATGAATGAGTTTTAGGGGGATTTCAGCAGCCTGTCTGATACCCGAAAATCTCCCGTCTGCGGCAACGACAAGGCGACTTTGTAGAATAGTCTCTTTACCGGATATATTTGCTGTAACTCCTTTTACTCCATTTTTTTTCATAATCAACCCAGTTGCCTTGCCACCACCCAAGTAGGTAAAATTAGGATAACGTGCAGCTTGTTTGATCAGACAGCGCAGCAAATGGGCCTGCTTCATCACAAGGATATAATTAAACGGTTCTGAGAGCTCAGATACATCCATAGTAATCAGTTCTTTACCATTTTCGAGAAAGGTAAAATATGAAACCTTACTGTGATCTAAGGAAAGGATGTCATTAAGAATCCCCATCTCTTCCCATATCCTAATGGCTGAGGGCTGATATGCTGGACCACGAAAGCCCCGATCTAACTGTGTATCCTGCTCAAGAAGCGTCACACGTACACCACTACGGGCTAGTAGGATAGCGAGAACCCCACCAGCCGGACCGGCTCCTACAATAATCACATCTTGCTGTTCAATACTCATCCTCTACTCCAATCATTACACTCCGGATAATATACCGTAAGAGTAACTTATTGAATTATTATTATCACTACAACATAATTTCTGATGAGTATTTTGCATACTTTTTATTGTTGAATGAGTAAAGCATCGCAGGGCGGTGCTTTGCTCCTTTCGTCATTGTGCCGGTCTCCTGGATAAAATCCATTTTCGCGACCTTTTTTCTAAAGTTGCGCTTATCGATTTCCAGATCGAAAACCTCTTCATAGAGTTGTTGAAGTTGTGTTAAAGTGAATTTTTTTGGTAATAACTCGAAGGCTAAGGGCTGATTTTTAATGGCGATACGTAATGCTTTTAGTGCATCGTCATAAATGGTGTCGTGATCAAAAGACAGGTGAGGAATGTCATCGATAGACCACCAAACAGCTTTAGAGGCATCTTCGGAGGCGACAAGTTCACACTGGTCTGCATCTATCAGAGCAAAAAATGCCACAGTAATAACTCTACCTCTTGGGTCTCTATCAGGCTCACTGAAAACGTGAAACTGCTGCAAGTATAGATCTGAAAGTCCGGTTTCTTCTTGCAGTTCACGAAAGGCTGCTTCTTCAACAGTTTCATCACCTTCAACAAAACCACCGGGAATTGCCCACTTCCCTTTATAGGGAGAATTTTTACGTTCGATCAGTGCAACTTGTAACTTACTCTCTGTGTAGCCAAATATCACACAGTCTACAGAGAGAGCATAACTTGAACGATGCTTCATATTAATGTCCCAACTATCCTCACAAAACATCTGTCAACATAACAGATTTTCTTTTTTTTCTGTCTATTTGAAATTCACTTTCTTATTGCTTGCTGAAAATATAATATTTATTTTAGTGTATAGTTAACACTTACTATTAGAGAATACATGAAGGAGATCA
>JAJFMC010000385.1 GCA_021772365.1 Chlamydiota bacterium | reverse complement strand
GCTGCGGTTTGGGGTGGCAATCGGGGTCTTATGCTGATGCGTATGCTGCCTTTTTGTTAAAAAATAGAGGATTATGACGTCCGTAAAGGATCATATATTAACAACTTAACACAAAGGTTTATCTCCAAATATAAAAATGATATTCTAACATTTAAAAAGGTCATGCTTATATACAAATTATTGATAGACAAGGATGTTTAAAAATGCAGATAAAAGCAATATCAGAAGAGAAGCTCAAGGAGCTTTCTCCGGAAGAGATCATTCAAGCTCTGGGTAGCAATAAACAAACAGGTCTTACAGAAGAAGAGGCGAAGAAGCGACTCAAGGAATATGGTCCCAATGCCTTAGAGTCAAAAAGTGTGAGTCCCCTTTATAAATTCCTCAGTTACTTCTGGGGCCCTATCCCCTGGATGATTGAGGTCGCAGCAATCCTCTCGGCCATTGTCAGGCATTGGGAAGAGTTCGTGATTATTATTGTCTTATTGGCATTCAATGCTGTAATTGGTTTCTGGGAAGAATACAAAGCAGAAAATGCTTTGGCTGCTCTGAAAAAGGGACTAGCATTAAAAGCACGAGTCTTGCGCGATGGTCAATGGAACATTATCCCCGCAGCTGATCTCGTTCCTGGTGATGTAATACGCATCCGGTTGGGTGATATTATCCCCGCTGATGTAAAACTTTACGAAGGGGATTATGTCAGCATCGACCAATCAGCACTTACAGGAGAATCGCTTCCTGTATCGAAAAAATCTGGAGAGATTGGTTTCTCGGGTTCTGTTGTCAAAAAAGGAGAGATGATCGCCATTGTTGCTAATACTGGAGAGCATACTTTTTTTGGACGTACTGCTAAGCTCGTCGAAAGTGCAGGTTCTTCCTCCCACTTCCAAAAGGCTGTGATGCGCATCGGAAATTTTCTGATATTCATGGCTTTGGTTTTGAGTTTTATTCTGATCGGGGTAGAATTACACCGTGGAGAACATCCTCTAGAGTTGATTCAGTTTGTATTAATTTTAGTCATTGCCTCTATCCCCGTAGCGATGCCAGCGGTGTTATCTGTAACGATGGCATTGGGTGCACTTCTATTATCTAAGAAAAAAGCGATTGTCTCACGCTTACAAGCCATTGAAGAACTAGCGGGTGTCGACATCCTGTGTTCGGACAAAACGGGGACACTGACAAAAAACATCCTAACACTTGATCACCCTTTTCTTTTCGCTTCCAATAGTGAAGATGAGTGTATATTGGCGGGAGCATTGGCTTCAAAAGAAGAAGATGACGATCCCATTGACCTTGCCATCATTAACAGCCTAAAAGATAAAAGCGTACTGTCTACCTACAAACGAACACACTATGTACCATTTGACCCTGTAAGTAAATGTACAGAAAGCACAATGACCGATAGTAATGGAATCGAAAGAAAATACTCAAAAGGTGCTCCACAAGTCATTGTAAGTTTATGTTCTCTCGATGAAGATAAAAAAAATCAAGCAGATAAAGTTGTCAACGACTACGCATTAAAAGGGTATCGTACTTTAGGAGTAGCTGCTACCAATGACCAAGGAAATTGGGAATTTTTAGGAATGCTTCCCCTCTTTGACCCTCCACGTGACGACTCCAAACAAACCATTGCCGATGCGATAGATTTGGGTATTTCGGTCAAAATGGTGACCGGTGATAATACAGCAATCGCTCGAGAAATGTCTCGTAAGTTGAGCCTCGGCACAAACATTTGTTCTGCAACGGAACTTTTCCCTGAGGGAGGAAAATTCGATCACTATACATCGCTGGTTACAGATCAAGTGGAACGCGCTGAGGGATTTGCTGAAGTATACCCCGAGCACAAATATGCTATTGTCAAGGCACTTCAAGAGAAAGATCATATTGTTATGATGACCGGTGACGGAGTTAACGATGCGCCGGCATTGAAGCAGGCAGATGCTGGTATCGCTGTTTCAGGAGCAACGGATGCAGCACGTGCTGCTGCAGATTTGATTCTCACTGCTCCTGGTTTGTCCGTCATTATCCACGCAATCAAAGAGGCGCGTTGCATATTTATGCGGATGCTAAGTTACACGATATATCGGATCGCTATGACCTTTGACATCATGCTTTTTGTTGTTTTGGCCATGCTTTTTTTCCCTGTCGTAGGTGGACACTCCTACCAGCCACTGACAGCTTTTATGATCGTCTTACTCGCTCTTCTCGATGATATCCCTATCATGACGATTGCGTATGACAATACAGTAATTTCTCCAAAACCCGTTAGGTGGGAAATGGGATGGATTTTATCGATTTCTACGGTGTTTGGTGTGATGTCGGTAATCCAAACCTTTGGACTTTTCATATTAGGAATACACTGGTTGAATAATCCGGAGTGGCAAAATTGGATACACATAGACCCCTCTCACCTACAAACGATTATTTTTCTTCAGCTCGTCGTCGGAGGGCATCTACTCCTCTTTTTAACCCGATCACGTGAGCCCTTTTTCTGTAAGCCCTACCCCTCAAAAATTCTATTCGGTGCGATCGTTGGAACACAAATTTTCGCTGTATTCCTTTGTGCCTATGGATGGTTTGTTCCAAGTATTCCATGGGAGCTGATAGGTTTGGTTTGGGCGTACAACATAGTGTGGATGTTCGTGCAAGACGTGATTAAATTAATCACCTAT
>JAJFMC010000384.1 GCA_021772365.1 Chlamydiota bacterium | reverse complement strand
CCGCCAAGGAAACCCGCTAGAACAGGAAAAGGGACATATTCAATGATTTTTCCAAGCCTGAAATGGCCTATTAAGTAGGTGATAATGCCCTGAAATACTGTCATTGTTACTATTAACATCAATACAGTGATCAGCATCGTTTCGGGTGAGTAGTCATGCCAGTGTCTCATTAAATCACTTACCGAGAGTGCAACAATGATAGCAATGGCATCTTGGGTACCAATGACATTTGAATGTATCGGACTGCCTAAGGTCGCGACGACACTCATGATCACGCAACCTATAAGGGATAGAAATATAGCTAGAGGGATATACTCGATTAAGAGGTTATTAAATACTAAACTGACACAGGTAATCGAGTAAATTATCATCAGTAAAGCACTGATTATTCCCGAGTTAATCTCTCTAAAAATTCGAATCAAAGACATCGCAACTACAAATTTGTGTTTTTGAGCTTATCTTAATTCAAAAATTAGTTTTATGCTAGGGGCCGTTTGTGAAAGGAGCTAATGAGGGAGTTGCAAAAATATTTGGGCTGTTTTCTAGCCCTTTTTCCGATTCGCCTCGGGCTCGTTCTTGTAAACAACGCATGGTTGGCTACGAACTCCGCCCCTTACGAGTCAAAAAAATCTCTAGAAAACAGCTTCAACTATTTTTGCAATTCCCTCTAATACTTTTCAATGATCATTGACGTATGTGGAATACCTTCATCCTTGAGTACTTTTAATAGATGTCCGATTGTTGAGAGGTAGTGGTTGGATTCGTTTGTTATCACTTCATAAATATTTTCGGAATAGGGGCTAAACAAATACTCTGACGAGAAAATATCGGCGGAAGATATGTGTTTACCGTCGCAGCCTTCGACATTCATACCCCCCGCGCAAAGAGCTGGTTCTCCGAGAAGAAGGACGGCATGTGAGTTGTACTCAGGATTCGTTGATACTTTGGCAAACCGTGCCTTTCCGGATATTGCGACAGCGAAAAGGTACATTCCCGGTTCAGCATTTTCCATAGATTCATGTGTCAACGGTTTCCCAATGAGATCTCTTCCCTGGCTTTCGTAAAGCATCTGTAAGTGCTTTTGAAAGAGGTGTTTGTTTTCGTCTTGTAGAGCGTATTGCGGGGCTTGGAGGATTAACTGGTTCTTTAATTCCTTGCAGGGGATGAAACCTTTAATGTTTTTAATGGTTCCCCAGTCGATTCCTTGGTGTTTGGAAAGCAGTTCTTGGTATTCAGTCTGTGATATCACTGGAGGTTTCTCTTCAGGAAATAAATCACAAGAAGGGGGGAGGTCGTAGTCTCCAGATTTTGGTGGATCAAAGGGCATGAGATCTTCAAGGTTATCGAAATATTCCAAAATAGCTTGCGCATAAGATTGAAATTCCGGTGATGATGTGTCGATACCGGGGTTATCGATCTGGTCCTTGTACCAGATCATGTAACGCGTTTGCTGGAGCGTGCAAAATAGGACAGGAGTCTGGAGCCCATTGTTATGGTGGATAGCCAGAACTCCCTCATATTCAGGTTGTAAAAAATACTGGCTAAGAGAAAGGTGAGGAATATTTTGAATGATAGTGATCGCTTCGCAGAGATCGTCACTATGATGGCAAATGACACGAAGGGCCTGGAAAGCTTCATCGATATTACTATTATGTTTCATTAGAGGTGCTAGGGGGCCAGTGACGGTGAAGCCGTTTTCCTCCTTGAAAATAACCCCTAATTCATTTTGAATAAGAGGTTTTTGAGATTCCTGCCAGTAGAGGAAGTTGTTGCCAGTAATGGGGCTAGAAACAGATGGTTGTGAATGTAAAAAGAGCACACATCCAAGAATGTAAATAATTTTATTCATTTTAACCAGAGGGTGGTTTTATTAACTTTAAGGAACTTAACTCTATCATAATTGTCTATTTTCTTGCGACAAATCACTGAAATTCTTCGGGTTGTTAATTATTATATTAGTATATACCCAAACAAGTTGAAGGTTTAAGATCGACTTTGTACATTTTCTGAATGAAACCACTCTCTGTAGATGACTTCAGAAAATGTACAAAGTCGAGTTAAGGTGATTCTAGTGATTAGACTCTTGAGCTTTATTGGAAATAGTTGCTATGACTAAGTAGAAGTAGCTAAGGGGAACATGGAAGATCTCACTGAACTTTTAACTAGTCAACGGTTTATCGTTGTTTCAAATAGGCTTCCTATTCTGATCAAATCTGCTGGGGGGAGGCCCACTATTTCCCCTGCGTCAGGTGGGTTGATCACCGCGTTGGAGCCTTTATTGAAACGTAATCATGGGGTATGGGTTGGCTGGCCGGGAAACTTTGATCTATCAGAAGATGAGGTCCTCAAACTTTCAGAGAAGTATCATCATAGGATGGGCTATAACCTTCATCCTATCATACTAACGAAAGAGGAAGTCGAGCTTTTCTACGAGGGGTTTTCTAATGAGATTCTTTGGCCACTGTTTCATGACTTACAGTCCGAATGTCACTTCGATCCAAAATTTTGGGAGACCTATCAAACAGTAAATCAGAAGTTTGCCATAAAATCTCTCCCCCTTATTGAAAATGATGATTTCATTTGGATCCACGACTATCACCTAATGCTTATGGGGCAATATCTTAGGAGTGAGGAGATCTCTACTAAAATGTCTTTTTTTCTGCATATTCCATTCGCTCCTTTAGACATTTTTCTGAAGATTCCATGGAGGTTTGAGATTCTTAGAGGGTTGCTTCAATATGATTTTATCGGGTTTCAAACGAAACGCGATAAACGTAATTTCATTCATTGTATAAAGACATTGCTGAAAGATATTACGATCCGTACTTACAAGAACCATGAGATCTGTTTGATAGAAGGCCGTGAAGTATACATTGGGACTTTTCCGATTAGTATTGATTTTGATGAGTTCTCCAACCTCGCACAAAAAGGTGATGTTGCTGAAGAAGCGAGAGAATTAAAGGAGACGCTTAATGAAGCGAAAATCGTCTTTAGCGTCGATAGATTAGATTACACGAAGGGGATCCCGTACCGTTTAGATGGTATTCGCCGATTTTTAGAAAAATACCCCGAAATGCATGGAGAAGTGATCTTTTTGCAACTCGTCGTCCCCAGCCGTACACATATCTCTGAATACCACGATCTAAAGGCGCGCATCGATCAGATGGTCAGTGAGATAAATAGTCAGTTTACAAGACCGGGGTGGGTGCCTATTCAGTATATGTTTTATGAACTCTCTAGAGAACGGCTTGTAGCTTACTATAGGGCTGCAGATGTCATTTTGGTAACTCCTGTGAAGGATGGAATGAATTTAGTTGCTAAGGAGTACGTAGCAGCAAATGTCGAGGAAAATGGTGTTGTTATCCTCAGCGAGTTCGCCGGGGCGGCAGCACAGATGAAAGAATATTCTCTGCTTGTGAACCCTTATGATGTCGAAGGTGTAGCGGACTCCATCCATTTCGCGCTGAACCTTCCGGCTTCTGATCGAAAGAGTTTTATGCAGTCATTAAGAAAACTCATTAAAACTGAGGATATCTATCACTGGATCTCTTCTATCCATCAAGCAACACACTCAAGTAGTGATGAGGACATCCCCGTAACAGAAGAATATATCCCAGCAGAATACTAGAGAGAATAGCAAAAACAGTCCAAATGTTTTTGCAATTCCCTCAGTTTTAGTCAACAGGTTCGTCAATTTCCCCATCTGCAGAAAGCATAATCGCCATGGGTCGCGTTTTATCGAAATTGGAGAAGATAATATTCAAGATGACCATGATTGGTACGCACAAAAACATACCGGTTATACCCCAGATACTACCCCAAATGGCAAGGGAGAGGATGATAACTAATCCACTTAAATTGACACTTTTACCGATAACCTTAGGTTCAATAATGTTACCGATAAAAAACTGTATGGTTATTAAAGTAATGCTGACAATAAAAAATTGAGCCCAAGAATCAAACTGCAGAATGGTCAGTAAACTGGGGAGAATGGTGGCGATGATCGACCCGATCGTTGGGATATAATTTAGAAAAAATATGAGCTGTGCCCAGAAGCTTGCGAAGTCGACGCCTACGAAATACATGACAAGGTAGCTGAGAAAGGCGGTGACAATACTTAACCCCGTTTTGATACGTATATAGGACTGTATTTGCGTCGATATCTTCTTAATAACTTGTTGAGTTTTATTAAGCCGCTTCTCGTCTTTAATGGCGTATCCAAGCTTACTGTCAAAAGATCGATGTTCTAGAAGTAAAAAGAGGACGTATATAAAAATTACACCCATGGAACCTGCAATAGAGGTGATGGTGCTTGCGAGGTTTGTTGCGAAGGTCATCACACGTGTCTGATTGAACACCCTCAGGGCTTCTGGAACTTTGTCGATATTAAAGTAGTCTAAGGTTTTGGTAATTAAACCCATAAACCTCTCTTGATACATTGGTACAGCCCCGATGATCTCTGCAATGTTACTGGTTATCAGGTTGAAAATGGTATAGAGAATTCCTACGCAAATACACATTGCTAACAATAACGACAAAGGATAAGGGGCATGGTGCCTGAAAACGGAAACTTTTTGTATCGCTGAAGTGATTGATATAATTAAATACCATATCACTACAGCGAGAACAAAAGGGATCAACAAATCGCTGCCCGAAATGAGAATGTGTACTGTCAGAACAGTGCTTGCGAGAATTAAAAATATCTCAAGCAGTCGTGATGTCGCCATGTAGTGTGTCGCTTACTCTTTCGGTGTTCCTAATACTAAAAACAGTTGTGAAAATCCAAATATTAATAAGTTGATACCTAACAGTAAACCAATTACCCATGCGGCACTTCCTGGCAGTTCAGTCCAGATCAGAGCAGCAAGGAATAGTGATACTAAACCACTAAAAATCATCCATCCCCAACCCTTAAGTTCGCGTATTCTAAACCCTAGGTAAAGCTGGGCAACCCCTTCGATTAGGAAGAAAATTGCGATGAGAAGGGTAAGAGCGATAATTCCCGTAATTGGATAAGCAAGTAAAAGAATACCAACGATTAGAGAAAATATAGCTGCGATTATTGATCCCCAATCAGCAGATTTGATGGCTCGGAATCCTTGGATTAACCCTCCAATGATTAACAAACAACCGACTAAGATCTCTACGCTGTAGGTAAACAATTGTGGAATAGCTATAGCCGCTATCCCTAAGAGGATAAATATAATACTTTCAAATATGTACAAACCTCTATTCTGATTAATTGCTTCTGACATAATTTCTCCTTAGAAAACAGGGTTCATCATATTTTATACTTACAATATTTTTTTTGAGTTGTAAAGGGGAAAAGGACAGGTGTCGCTATATGAACACCTGCCGGAAAAGAAGTGGGTTAGTTGAGGTGAAAGTCTCTGTCCATTACCGTTTTACGGTTTTCTCGTTTAGCATTCTCAATTGCTTTGTTGCATTCTTTCTCAACGATCTCTGATAGGCGATCAAAAACTGATGACGATGTGTTAAACCCGCTTTTGTCTTTGATCGTTTTTTTTATTTTGCTTGCAACTACTAGATTCTCAGGCATTTTTGACTCCTTGTATTGAATTGGTTATACGCTTTATGTTTTATATAACAGGAGCGAGTTCTACTGTAAATAAATAATTTTACAGGTGGAGCCCGTATACTAAACTATCCTAAATATACCCAAACAAGTTGAAGAATTATTTATCTAAGTTGTTGTAATGATATTACCTTAAGAAGGCACTTGTTGTATCCAGCTTCAGTTAAGTTCTTTGTAGTGACGTCACGTTGGGGCATAAGCGGTAAGCTAACTCGTGCTAACGCTTTGATCATGGACATTTACGTAAGAAGGTTCTGCTCCGTTCCACGGTTTTCAGATGTGTTTCGATAAAGACATTCAAGTGGAACCTTGGAGCGGCAAAACTGCTTTTGTCTTTAGAGGGAATTGAGCTTTCCCTGTAAAAAAGTAAAAATCTCGTATAACCGCGAAAAAAAACAAAAAAATTGCCTATTAAAAAGCAAAACTCTAGGATAAGTAGAATTTTTCAACTTTTAAAAAAACGATTTTGGTGATTTTATGACAATTGATATAGAGAAATCGAGTGGTCGAGTAACTTCTTCTGTTGACGAAACAACAGTAAAGAATCTCAGCTCGGAAGATGAGAAAGTTTCAAAAATCCACAGCCGCAAAAGAAAGAAAAAAAGGATAAGGAAAAGTGCAGGTAAGTTAGATGTAAGCGTAAAATCGAAATCTTCTTTCGATGCTCTCAAAGAAGTTAAAGTATCGCAAAAGGCACTCTTCAAACGTACTGCAGACTACTCAAAAAATCCAGAGATTTTGGACTTATGTAACTTCATCGAAAAGTCACCAACAGCGTGGCATGCTGTAGCAAACATGAAAAAGGAGTATATCGAAGCGGGATTCAAAGAGCTTGTTCTCACAGAGATTGAGTGGAATGTTGACTTCGGCGGTAAATATTTCGTCACACAAAATGGATCGACATTCCTTGCATTTGTTCTCCCGACTGAGAAACCAAAAAGTTTTTCTGTTATCGGCGCACATACCGATAGCCCTGCGCTAAGAACAAAACCTAGTCCGGAAAAAACCTCTTCGGGCGTCAACCTATTGTGTCCGGAATATTATGGTGGACCGATATTGCCAACTTGGTTTGATCGAGACTTGGGTCTTGCCGGTAGGGTAAAGTATATTGACAATGACGGAAAATCGAAATGTTACATTTATAATTCTGAAAGGGCTGTAGCTTTTTTATCGACCGCTCCAATACATATGAAGCGTGAGCAGTTGACGAAACTAGAAATCAATGAGCAGAAAAACTTACCCGTTATCACGACCCTGACAGGTACACATGATAGACCTTTTATAGAGGTTTTGCTGAGCGAGAAAATAGACTTTAAAAAAATTATCGGTACTGAGCTATTCCTTTATCCGGTTCAGGAACCGCGCATCATCAATGGACAGTTTTTGTCCTCGTGGAGGCTCGACAATCTGCTAGGTACACATGCGGGCTATCGTGGTCTATTACTGAATGCAGAACCTGAAGAGAACCGTGCAAAAATTTTCATCAGCTGGGATAATGAGGAAGTTGGATCAAATACAGCACAGGGCGCTGCTTCGATGTTACTGGAAGAGGTAATGTCTAGGGTGTGCTTACAGTTAAAGATGTCATATAGTGAATTGTCGGCAGCAAAGAACTCATCAGGTCTTATCTCTGTAGACTCCTCACATGCAGAGCATCCAAATTACAAAGAGTTATACGAGCCGGACAATACCGCTTATATGGGAGATGGACCTGTTATCAAAGTCAATGCACAACAGCACTACGCTACTGACGCAATATCACAGGGCTGGATTCATGAGGTAGCTCTCAAAAAGGGAATACCAGTAAAGGAATTTTGCGCTCGAACCGACGGGCGATGTGGATCGACAATCGGTAGTATTGTTGCGTCAAAATTAGGAATTCGTGGCGTAGATATCGGTGTTGCACAACTTGCCATGCACTCATCGAGAGAGCATTTCGCTCTTGTCGATCATCTTAGTATGATGGTTTTACTCCGTGGATTGTATAGCCATCCATTTGATGTGGAATACGATTAAAATGTAGGATTACTTGCCGAACTCCTGCAAAGCCTCTTCATGGGACTCGTGAAGAGGCTTTTTTTTGAGTAATATTAAAAATATATATTGACAGTTGATCTCCTTTCATTTACTTCTTGGTCTGTTCTTATGACCTAGATTTTTGTTAAGCAACATACAGGAGGCCCATATGACTATTGGCGAATGCTCATCTTTCAGTCAATATTACCAACCAACCCCTTCAACCGATCCGCAACCTAAACAGGCAATCAAGTCAAAACCCAACCCAACCTACCGAAAGTTCCTGAAAGATTTTTGCAACGATCAAAATCCTACTAGTAAGTTTAAAGAAAATGAGGGGGTCCTCAGCGACAGTGATTCGGATGAAAGCCTCGATGGCTTCATTGTCCCCGACGACCACCCAATCGAAGTCTATAGTGGAAGTGACGACGAGCAACCAATGCGAAGGACCTTGCCACGCGCTGCCAAAAATCCGGATTCACGAAAAAGGTACCGTGAGGATGACGTAATCACTCCATCAGTAACGAAGCGAAAAAAAAGTGCTCATGTAAGCGATCCCAGGTGGATCAAGTTTAAAAAGTCTGTGGAATACTTAAACCTTACAGCAGAGTACGAGAAGAGTGGAAGTTACAACATAGTAGGGCGCGAGGATGAAGTTCAACGGATTATCAGACTCGTAACTCAGAAAAGTGGGGGCATCAGACCTCTTCTCATCGGTCCACCAAATATTGGTAAGTGTGGCACTGTAAAACATTTAGCTGAGACACTGGCAAAATTGAAAGATAAAAATCCTCTATGTGCAAGATCCGTTGTGATGCTCGACTGCCAGGCTGTTGTCAGTAATTGGATTGCATCGATCGACGATCTCCAGATTGCGATGGTCGTCAGACAGAAGGTATCGAGTTTGCTCAAGAGACACGCGAACCCCATCGTATACTTTAGAAACATCGATGCTTTCTTGAAGTATGACGAGTCCACAGACTTCCTCAGGTCATTCTTTAGGCAGCCGATCAATATGATCGCATCCATTTCCGGAGGGGAAAAGTGTGGAATTGTCGGGAAATGTCACGAAATTCTGGCGCCATACAATTTCAAAATGATACAGATCAATGAGTGTGCTCTTGAACACCTACCGAGAATTATCAAACAAAATATCAGCGCACATCCGTTTCCCTATAAAAATATGATCTTAAGCGACAAAGCCCTCAATACGGCAATAAAGCTAGCTGATAAGTATATTAAGGACAGACCTTTCCCAATAAAAGCTATTAATCTTATCAGGGAAACAGCTTCTTATATTTACCATGCCACCGAACAGAATGATAAAAAGCGTGTGATTAAATCGGAAGATATTGCAGAAGTTGTCCACCAAGAGACAGGCATTACCGTGAAAGAACTCATGTCGAATTCACTTGGTCACATGGTTAACTTAGAAGTTGAACTGAACAGAAAAATTGTGGGACAAGAAATCGCGATCAAGACTGTCTGTACACATGTTAAACAAAGCCGCATTGCGTTAGGGCGAGAAGATAGGCCAGCAGGAGTGTTATTATTTGTTGGCCCGACAGGTGTAGGAAAAACACTACTGGCAATGAAACTCGCCGAAGGTCTTTACCATAATAAGGAGGGCTTTGAAAGAATCGCTATGGATGGATATTCTGCTCCTACCTCGCTTAGCAAGTTAATTGGGACCGATCCGGGATACGTGGGTTATGAGCAGGTCGGGTCGTTAGATGGAAAAATCTCTAAAAGGCCGCACCTTGTCGTTTTGCTCGACGAAATGGAAAAAGCACACCCCGAAGTGCAGAACTTTCTACTTGGATTATTCGATACTGGTTTTTTTGAAAACGGTAAGGGACAAAAAATTGACTGTCGAAATGTCATTTTCATCATGACGTCTAACGTGGGTGCTTCTGAGCTATTAGAAGTTTCAAAAGAGAAGGACTTTAATGAAGCCGATGTAATGAAGTGTATTGACATCCCTTTAAAAGAAAGCTTCAGAGCAGAGTTTTTGAATCGTATGGATGAAATTGTCGCATTTAAGGGATTAAAAGAGGTCGATTGCCCACGAGTTGTAGAGGTGCATCTTGAGGATATCCAAGAACGTTATTTTAGAAGTCATAAAATCAAACTATCCTGGGGCGATACTGTCATCGATCACTTTTCTGATAGAGTCGATCAACTAGAGTACGGCATGAGAAACCTTGGGAAGACAATCAATAAATTCGTTGGAAAATCAGTAACAGACCTTATTGAAAGAGAAGAAATCTTAATCGCTGGTAAAGTACATATCGCCATTGATAAAGACAAGGTCGTCGCAGAAAAAATCGATGAGTAAGTAGGCAGAAAGATAACTATTTCTTAGACCCTGTTATCTGTTATGAAAGTGATAGCCACTGTTTTGCAAGTCCACGATAGGTTTCGATCATCCCGGAAACATCGTCAGCTGCAGAGGCTTGTTCGTCCACCATAAATAGTGAATCAGAACCAAATGGATTATTAGGAGCCAGATTAATAGCTTTTTTATAATGTTCGAGTATTTTTAACTCTTCCTCTGGATGGAGACTGCTCATCAACTCAGCTTTTAAATAGTGGAGTTTTGCTCCTACATTGTATAGAAATTTACCGTTGCTATTGATTAGCCCAGAAACTTCACTTTTTAATTCTGTTGTGGATTTTGCTATCCAGTATGTTTTTTTCTTAATAGTGAAGCATTTCTTTATATCACCGATCGATGCGATTGCATGATCCAACAGCTGTTCCGTAACCTCTTTAGACTCTATTTTGAGTACCTTATCAATGACTTTGGAAAAATGGTTGATCGACTCTCTACTTTCCCTCTTTAGAAAGGTATCAGTAGAATTGGAGTGCTGCATCGCTAGAATAAAACACTGTGCAGCAAAACTGTATTTTTTTTGTTTTAGATAAGAAATTCCGTCCTCATAAAAGACTATACGGAAATCGTTTACGTTTTTTATTCGGTTCAACACATTAATCATTTTGGAGAGAGTGGCTATCTGGTCTTTAGTTTCCGAGGTGTGTAACCACGCTTCTCGGAAGTAATTGAGTACAGAATCATAATTAAATGGTTGCTCTTTTTCTGTACAGCCAAAGAAATATTTGCCCATAGTATTGAAAAAACCACTGTCGTTAGGTTGATCCTTCGGGATTTTCTTATAGTATTCATCTGCTAAAAATTTACACGCATTGATATAATATTGCTTTGTGTCATCATTAACGCCACTTTTTTGTACCTTTTTAGTCAAATAT